>JAISMQ010000218.1 GCA_031276685.1 Treponema sp.
ACTACAAATGGCCCGCCCTGTACTGGCAGGCGGCGGACAAGATCCCCGGCGAGTTCGCCCTGAACGACTCGGTGGACCTGGCCTTTACCATGACCCGGAACTGGTTCAACGGCGACGGAAAACCCCAGCTTATCATCACCGACCTGCGGCGCGCCGGAACATAGCGGCAATATTCCCGTGTATATGCGCCGGCCCTGGCACAAACCCCAGGGCTGGCGCAATATAAATAAAAATGGGACCGTTTTATACCTTTCGCACCGATGTTTTACCTTCCACGTATGCTAACCTTATCCAAGGGCAGGGCCGGCGCATATTGGCTGGGGATTGCGGCGGCGCTAAAGACTGGGGAGCAAAACGCCTGTGGCGGACACTTGAACGAAGCTTTGCGCCCTCTGAACCGCAGGAAATGAGAAGGAATTTACTGGCGCAAAGCAAGCGTGGCCGGCATAGGCGTTTTGCTCCCCCTGGTTTTCCTGTCCATCGCAATATTCCCGTGTATATGCGCCGGCCCTGGCACAAACCCTTGACGGCGGGGAATTTTCGGTTATACTAGGGATCTGTTGCGTGTGCGGGCTTTTGTGTTTTTTCGGTGAAAAAACCATTACCCGGGCGTGGTTTAAAGTCCCGGGGGAAATCTATAAATAGAGTTGTTCAGAAACCTCAGTTTCTGGACAACAACCGCTTGGAAACAGCAGAAAACACGGATTTTTGGAAAATCCGTGTTTTCTGGGAGACTTGTGAGATAACCAGCCGGGTTATCGAACAAGTCCAATGAGCCAGCCTTAAAACTCGGTCTGTTTTGGGATTGGTTCAGGCGTATCTACAATTCGGGAAGGAAAGGGGGTGATTATTTTTGGCCCACATCGTGGTAGATGACAACGAGCTTTTGGAAAAAGCCATCAAACGTTTCAAGCGTATGGTGGAAAAGGAAGGCATCATAAGGGAATTTAAAAAACGGGAGTATTACGAAAAGCCTTCTATCATTTTGAACAGGAAAAAGAAGGCTATCCAGCGGAAACTTATGAAGAAGTCCCGCAAAGGCCGCTCGGAGTATTAAACCGTAGTGAAGCGTAGCGCTAACTGGTTTTCGCGCTTCAACGCCGGCGGCGGTGTTTAACGTAAGAACCGGCGTTTCGCCGGTTTTTCCGGGCCCTATGCGCGAAACGCGACAAACTGCCAGGCCGTTTGTCCTGCGGACCCTGTTCCGCAGGCAGGCGGCCGGTCTTTTTTTGCTGCTCATTGCCGCCTGTTCGGCCATCCCCCCGGCGGTCCGGCCCGTACCCGGGGGGGCCGCAGGCCCTGATTCCGGCCCCATCCTCCGTTCACAGTCCGATCTCCTCCCCGTTACAGCCCCGGACATCCCAAGCCTGCTGCCCCGCTGGCAGCCCCTGGACGATGCCGGGGAAATTGCCGCCTTCGCGGGGCGGATCAGGAAGCCCCGCCTGGAATTCTGGGCCGTCAGGGTCATGCTAAAGTACGCCGTCCCGGAAAACGGGGCGGCGGAAGCGCGGGAAGATCCGGGGCAGCGGATCCTCATAGGCGCCGGGGACGGAATCCCCCGGTTCGGCCATGCCGCCAGCACCCGCGTGTCGAGTTTTGCCCGGAACAACGGCCTTACGGCGGCGATCAACGCCGTCCCCTTCGATCCATCCTCGGCGCGGGAAGGGGAAGATCGCAGGGTGGTGGGGCTGGGCGTCAGCGAAGGCCGGCTTATCGCCCCGCCCGTACCCCGCTTCGACGCGCTGGTGTTCTACCGGGACGGCAGGGCGGCAATTATGGGACAGGGGGAGCTTCGCGGCGCAGAAAACGGCGTCCCCCCGGAGATCCTCCACGCGGTCGGCGGCTTCCACTGCATCCTGCGGGACGGGGAGCTTACCGGGCGGGCCCAACAAAAAAGCCCCCGCTACGCCCGGAGCGCCGCAGGGCTATCGGCGGACGGCGTGACCCTCTACCTTATCGCCATCAACGGCGGGCGCCTTACGAACAGGGGCGCGACCGAGGCGGAAACGGCCCTCCTTCTTGGGCAGATTGGCGCGCAAGACGCCCTTAACCTGGACGGCGGGGGCTCCAGCGCACTGGCCCTGCGCTTTCCCATCGGCCCAGCCGGCGGCCCAGCCGATGGTGTAGCCGGCGGCAACCCAAGCGGCGGCGTTGCCGTCCTCAACACCCCGGTTCACGCGGGGTTTCCCGGCCGGGAACGGGCGGTGGCGCTGTGCCTGGGGATCGGGCCGCGGCGCTTCGGGCGTGACCCGGCAGGTTCTCCGCCCCGGCCATGATCTCCGCCGCCCGGCGGGCCGCCTCGAAACCGGGGCCGGGGACGCAGCGCAGGGTGGTAAGCGTTTTAAGAAAGTGCCGCACCGAAAGGCCGCCGGTAAAGCGGGCGCTCCCTGACGTGGGAAGGGTGTGGTTAATCCCCGCGCTGTAATCCCCCAGCGCCTCCGCGGACAGGGGGCCCAGGAACAGGGATCCGTAGTTTTTCAGCCCGCCTGCCCAGGATTCCGGCCCCTCGGCCAGCAGTTCCAGGTGTTCCGGGGCGATGGTATTGGCAATACGGACGGCCTCCTCCCGGTCCCGGTAACTCACGATAAGCCCCCCCGCGTCCAGAGAAGCGCGGGCGACCGCCGCAGTGGGGAGCAGGGCAAGCCGCCGCTCCAGCGCGTCCAGGATCCCGGCGATCAGGGCCGCGCCGGACGCCTGGGGGACCAGAACCCTGGCGCGGGCGTCGCCGTCATGCTCCGCCTGGGCCAGCATATCGGCGGCAATCAGATCGGCGGCCCCGGGGAAAGAGGCGGCGAAGGCGGCCCCCGCGATGATCAGCACGTCGGTGGGACCCGCGATAAAATCGATCCCCGTCCGGCCGTACAGAAGCCGCTTGGCGGCGGCCACGTACTTGTTGCCGGGCCCCGCTATCAGATCGCAGCGGGGAACCGTCTCCGTCCCCAGGGCCAGGGCGGCGATTGCCTGGGCCCCGCCCATCGAAAAGATCCGTGGGAAGATCCCCCCCAGGTCCCCCGCCAGGGCCGCCGCAGCGAGGATCCGCCGATCCGGAAGCCCGTCCGCGCCGGGGGGGGAGGCCAGGACCAGCTCCCCCACGCCGGCGACGCAGCCGGGGATAAGCCCCATCAGCACGGTGGAAACCAGAGGGAACCGCCCGCCGGGCGCGTACACCGCCGCCCGTTCCACGGGGATTACCCGCTGCCCGGTAACAAGGCCCTCCTCCATCTCGTATTCAAAATCAACGAACTGCTTTTTCTGCTCCAGCGAAAAACGCCTGATATGCGCCGCCGCCAGTTCCATAGCCGCCGCCAGTTCCGGCTCGCCCGCCTTCAGATCCCGCCATGCCTCCCGCGCAAGCGGGGCGTCGACCTCCAGTTTTTCGGGCGAACTCCTGTCGAACAGCGCGGCGTAGCGGCGCAGCGCCCGGTCCCCCTCCGCCCCGACGGCGGCGATAATCTCCTGAACCGCAGCTTCCGCCGGATCGCCGCGCCCCGGACCCGTTTGGCCCGGCCCCGCCCGATTGGACGAAAGGGACCGCCAGTAACCGTCAAATTCCTCAGCCGGTATAACCTTCATACCCCGCCTCCCGGACAAATTCATTCCGCGCTGGTAAGGATCTGCTGAATCCTCAGGTAGTTGTAAATTCGCCTATAGGCCAGGACGATGCGCTGGACCAGGGGCGGGTCGTTTTCCTTGTTCTGCAGTTCCCGGAAGTTCAGGATAAGGGCGCCCTCCCGCCCCGTGTTGCGCAGGATCTCCTTGAAGACCTTGCCCAAAAGAACCAGGGCCTCCGCAGTACCGCTGAGCAGGTCCCAGGCCTCCGCGTTCACCTGCTGGACGATGTAGCCCATGTGCCGCAGATGGCTGCGGTTGCGGTTGGATTTAACCAGGGCCATGCGCAGGCTGGCCCCGTTTTCCCCGCTTTCCGAAAGGGA
>JAISMQ010000247.1 GCA_031276685.1 Treponema sp.
ATGCCCAGGGTACTGCCAATATCTTTATAATTCATTTCGCCATACTCTTTTAAAATTAATACCATCCGGAGGTTTTCCGGCAGCTTTTTCATCGCCTCCTGGACTTCCTGGCGGGCTTCCTTTTTCATCAGGATCCCTTCCCCGTTTTCCGGTTCGCGGGTATCCTCCCGGAAGGCCCGCTGGTAGGCCTTCCGCTCCCGTTCCTTGCGCTTCGCGTAATTAAGCGAAGCGTTTTTAACTACCCGGATAAGCCAGTACTTGGCCTCCTCCGGGTTGGGAAATACCATGTTTTTTTCATAAAGGCGGAAAAAGGCCTCCTGGCACAGATCTTCCGCCGCTTCTTCACTGGCGGCAATCCGGTAGGCGACACGGAACAGAATGGGAAACACCGTATCGTAGAGATGACGGAATTCCGGCCCTGGGGGTTTTTTATCCATACCAAAAACAACCTGTTTCCCTAATTTGTTACAGCCCGGCCCCCCGGGGGGCCCCGCCGCCAGCTTGTGCCCGAGGGGCCGTCCTCCAGCACGACGCCCCGTTCTTTAAGAAGCGCCCGTATACTGTCCGCCTTCGCGTAGTCCTTCGCCTTTTTCGCCGCCGCCCGTTCGGCTACAAGCCCCTCTATCTCCCGCTCCCCGCCGGGATCGTCCCCGCCCCGGAACGCGGCGCGGGCAAGGGCGGCCAGGCCCAGGCCCAGCACCCGGTCCATGTCGAAGGCGCAGGCCAGGGCTTCCCCCGGCCCGATGTCCGGATCCCGTACCAGCCCCCACAGTTCCGCCAGGGCGCGGGGGCTGGACAGATCGTCCTCCAGCGCCCGGTCAAAGGCCGCCAGGCGGCCCGCCGCCTTTTCCGAAAGCCCAGGCGCGCCCGGCAGCGTCCCGATCCCCCCGGGCCCCGCCTTCGCCGCCAGCGCCCGGATACGCTCCGCGAGGGACCGGCGGGCGTTCCGGGCGGTTTCCAGGCTTTCCCAGGAAAACTGCAACTGGCTGCGGTAATGGCCGCCCAGGAGGAAGTAGCGGTAGTCCAGGGCTTCGTAACCTGAATCCATAAGGCTCCGCAGCGTGATAAAACCGCCGGAAGACTTGGACATTTTGCCCCGGTCCAGGACCAAAAACTCGTTGTGGACCCAGAACCGCACCCAGGGGCGCTTCCCCGTGGCGGCCTCGCTCTGGGCGATCTCGTTGGTATGGTGGATGGGCACGTGGTCGATGCCCCCGGCGTGGATGTCGAACTGCTCCCCCAGGTACTTTATGCTCATGGCGGAACATTCGATATGCCAGCCCGGATATCCCCGGCCCCAGGGGCTGTCCCAGGCCAGGGCCTGGCCTTCGAACTTGCTTTTGGTAAACCACAGGACAAAGTCCTGGGGGTTCCGCTTGTTCGGATCCCCCCGTACCCGCGCCCTGGCATTGGGATCGCCCCGCCGCAGCGGGGCCAGTTCCCCGTAGGAGGGGAATTTTGAAACGTCGAAGTAGAGGTTCCCCCCGCTCGCGTAGGTGCAGCCGTTGGCCTCGATCCGCCTGATCAGGTCGATCATCTCCCCCACGTGGGCGGTGGCCTTGCAGACCACCGTGGGCCGCTCGATGTTCATCCGCCCCGCGTCGTCAAAAAAAGCCCCGGTGTAAAAATCGGCGATCTCCAGGACGCTCTTGCCCCGCTCCTCGGCGCTTTTCAGCATCTTGTCGTCCCCGTCGTCGTTATCGCCGGACAGGTGCCCCACGTCGGTGATGTTCATCACGTGGGTTACTTCGTAACCCATGCGGCGGAGGGTACGGGTAAGGATGTCGTGGGTTACGTAGGCCCGCAGATTCCCGATATGGGCGTAGTTGTATACCGTGGGGCCGCAGCCGTAAAAGCCGACCCGGCCCGGTACCAGGGGCTCGAATATCTGCGTTTCCCGTCCCAGGGTATTGTATAGGGTAAGTTTCCCGCTGCGCTGGGCCATAAATGCTGATAGGATAGGGAAAAAAGGCGGAATGATCAAGCTTTCGCCGATAATCAAACATGGTTCTGCGGCCCTTTCTGGACGCGCTGCTTAGCGAAGCCCGGCAGGCCCGGGCCGCGCCCCCGGCGCTGGATTACCGTTTCGACGAGCCGATGGCCGCCCATACCACCTTCCGGGTAGGGGGGCCGGCGGATCTTTGGCTGCGCCCGGGGGGGGATCTGCTTCCCCGGTTCGCGGGGCTCCTGTTCAGGCGGGCCCGGGAAGCGGGCGTCCCGGTCTTTATCCTGGGGGGCGGCGCGAACCTGGTGGTAAGCGACCGGGGAATCCGGGGCGTCGTCCTGGATACGGGGGCCTGGGCGGGGATTCGGAGGGAAGGCGAGGATCTCTACGTCAGATCCGGCACCCCGGTCGACGAAGCGGCCGAATACTGCGCCCGGCAGGGCAGGGCGGGCCTTGAATTCCTGGCGGGCATGCCGGGGACCCTGGGGGGGGCCGTGTGGATGAACGCCCGCTGTTACGAACGATCCCTCTCGGATATACTGGCGGAGGCGGAGATCCTGGACCCGGACGGCGCGGACGCGGGACCGATCCGCGTGCCCCGCAGCCCCGGCGACTTCGGGTACAAGCGGAGCCCCTTCCAGGGGCGGGGCGCGCTTATCCTCGGGGCCCTGCTGCGCAGCTCCGGCGGGGACCCGGAAGAAATCCGCCGGAAGATGGCGGAACACCGGGGGGACCGGGAACGCAAGGGCCATTACCGCTACCCCTCCGCCGGGTCCGTCTTCAAGAACAACCGGGATTTCGGCGCAAGCGCGGGGCGGATCATCGACGAACTGGGGCTCCGGGGCCTGCGCCTTGGCGGGGCCTGCGTGGCGCCCTGGCACGGAAACATCATTATTAACACCGGGGGCGCCAGCGCGGCGGATATCCGGTCCCTTTCGGAGCTGGTCGCCGCCAGGGTCAAAGCGGAACGGGGCCTGGAACTGGAGCCGGAAATTCTGTTTGCCGGGGAATGGGGGGATTCCCAACATTGACAACAAATCGGGGGGGAAAATATAGTTAGCTATGAATGGCCAGTTGCAGCTTAAGTTTATAAATTTTTCGCGGGGCGCCTATATCATTGTCGAAGGCAAGCACAACGCGGACCGTTTTTTTATAATCCGCAGCGGAAAAGTGGGGATTACCAAAGAAATAGAGGTCGTGGAAGAGGAACAGGGCAATATTTTGGGCCCCGGCGACTTTTTCGGGGTCATTTCCACCATGTCCTCCCACAGCCATATTGAAACCGCCAAAGCCCTGACCGATGTCTCCCTTATCTCCGTGCAAAAGGACCAGTACCCCCAGCTTATCCAGCAGAACGCCCCCGTGGCGATGAAGATCATCCTCCAGTTTTCCCGGCGGATGCGCTACCTGGACGAAGAACTGACCGCGCTGACCCTCAAACACAACAGCGAAAGCAGCGCTTCCCAGCTTTTCACCATCGGGGAATACTACGCCAAAAAGAGCCAGTACCTCCAGGCGTTCTACGCCTACAGCCAGTACATAAAGTACAACCCCGGCGGGCCCGACGTGGCCGCCGCCCGGATGCGGATGATGAAAATAGCCCCCTACGCCAAGGGCGTCCGGCTTAGTTTCAGCGACAACGAGGCGCCCCGCGACTACGCAAAGGACAGCATGATCTTTTGCGAAGGGGAGTGGGGGGACGAGCTTTTTATTATCCAGAAGGGATCGGTCAAGATCACAAAAATCGTGGATGACAACGAAGTGCTTCTGGCCGTCCTCAAGCCCGGCGACATTTTCGGGGAAATGGCCCTGCTGGAATCCAAGCCCCGCGCCGCCAGCGCCGTGGCCTACGAGGACTGCCGGGTAATAACGGTGAACCGGGCCAACTTTGAGCGGATGATTGCCAAAGACCCCCAGATGATCGCCCGGCTTACCACGCTGCTGTCCGAGCGGATATGGTCCATCTACAAACAGCTCGCCAACACCCTTATCGACAACCCCATGGGGCGCATGTACGACGCCCTGCTCATACAGTTGGAAAAAAACAGGGTGGCCCCCACCTACGCCGGATCCTTTTACTTTGACATCGGGCCCTACGAACTGGCGAATATGGTGGGCATCCCCCCGGCGGAAAGCAAGCCCCTGCTAAAAAAACTGCTGGAAAACCGCATTTTCAAGGTTATCAACGAAAAACTAATCGTAACCAATTCTTCGGAAATTTTCCGCCAAAGCGAGTACTACAAAAAAATCGGGCGCCGGGACCGCGT
>JAISMQ010000248.1 GCA_031276685.1 Treponema sp.
CGCCGGATCTTCAGCACGTTGGCGTCTTTGCGCCGCCTGGCCTGCCCGGTACGGACAGTGATCCTGTTCCCCTCCTGCGTCCAGGGCAGTTCCCCGCCATCCCCCAGCAGGCTGATGGAGGCGATCTCCCCGGGGTACAGGTGGCCGGCCAGGCTGTTGATGATCACCTCGTCCCCGATTTCCCCCAGGCAGACGGCGTAAATTACATCGTCTTTCAGCGTAAAGCGTATGTCCTTGGGAAGGTACTCGATGTCGTGGAGTTCGCTCATGTCCCCGTAGGCCCCCATGACGGTGGGCCCTTCTTCGGCGACCACCCAGGGCGTAGTCCCGTAAATGGCTTCGCCGTTTACTTCGAGCCACGCGCCAATATCGTACAGCACCTTTTTTGCCTCTTCCGGAATCTCGCCATTCGGTTTTGGCCCTACGTTAAGGAGCATGTAGCCGTTCTTGCTCACGTTGTCGACAAGGTAATGGATCAGCGCCTTGGCGGTCTTGTATCCGCCCCCTTCCCGGTATCCCCAGGCAACGCCGTTATCAATGGTGGTGTCGGTGATCCAGTCGTGGTAGGCCAGGTGTTCAAAATGACCCTGCTCCAGATCGATAAGCCCCGCCCCCGGCGGCAGATGGTGGTGTTTGTAGGAAACCACCACCTCCTGGTTTCTCCCCGCCGCCCGGTCAAAATAGTAGGTAAGGAAGGCCCGCTTATAAAAATCGGCAATAAAATCAAGGCCAAAGTCGAACCACACAAAATCGGGATTGTAAGCCTCCGTTACCTCCGCCAGTTTCCCCAGCCACAGTTCATGGGCCGCCCTGGTGGGGAGATCCTGATCGTTCCAGCCGAAGCCCGGCTGGGGGTTGTAGCGTTTTTCCGAACCCCAGTCAAGGTTATGCAGCTCGCCGTACAGCCCCGTATAAGCCGGGTCGGAACAGTCGTATTCCTTTACCCAGTGGGGGTAAAAGCGCCAGTTTTCCGCATGGTGAAACGCGGTGAGGAATTTCATCCCCTTCCCGCGGAACGCCTTCTCCTGTTCCCCCACAACGTCCCGTTTGGGGCCCATCTGTTTGGCGTTCCATTTGGTCAGTTTGGAATCCCAAAGCGCGAACCCATCGTGGTGTTCCGCCACGGGCCCGGCGAACTTCGCCCCCGCCCTGGAGAATATCTCCGCCCATTCGTCGGCGTCAAACTTCGCCCCGTCGAATTTGGGTATAAGGTCCTTGTAACCGACTTTTGAGGGGTGGCCGAATGTTTTGCAGTGGTACTCGTACTGCGGGCTCCCTTCCTGGTACATAAGATTAGGATACCAGGATACGTTGGAGCCAAAGGCCGCCACCGAATAGACGCCCCAATGGGTATAGATGCCGAATTTCTGATCCCGCAGCCACTTGGGGGTATGAAAATCCGTAAGCTGGCTCCAGGGTTTTGCGACAGGTTTCATCTTGCTCTCCTTTCAATTTTAAACACCCATGCGTAGTCGCCCGGTTTCCTTTGCGGCGCGGAAACCCGCAAGCCGTCGTGGGTTTGCCGGAATTCCAGCTTTTCGGGGGAGCCAAGCATGCTTACCCGGCTTACCTCGCCGGGATAGAGGTGCTTGAGCCGGGTCAGTTTGTACTCATCGGACCAGGCTAAGGCTACGGCATAGATAGTACTGCCCGCCGCCGTGTAGCGAAAATCCGCAGGGGTGAATCGTTCGGCCTTGCCTTCGGCAAAGTCCCCTTCTTTTTCCGCCCTGGTCGGACCTTCTTCGGCGTACAGCCAGGGCCTGGTTCCGTAGATCGCCTCGCCGTTGACCGCCAGCCATTTGCCCATCTCGCCCAGCAGGTACTTTGCCTCCGCAGGTATTTCCCCCTCCGGCGTCGGACCCACGTTCAACAGGAGGTACCCGTTCCTGCTTACGTTGTTAACCAAGTACTGAACCAGCTTTTCCGGGGTCTTGTAGGCCATCTGCCGGATCCAGTTCCAACTACCGCTGTCGTCCAGCGTAGTATCGGTAATCCAGTCGCTGTACATCAGCCGGTTAAAACCACCCAGTTCCACATCGATCATGGCGGAACCGGCAGCCATGTCGTTCCCCTTGTAGGTCAGAATTACGTCCTGGCCTTTCTTTTCTGCCTGGTTGTAGTAATAGGACAGCATGTTAAGCCGATAATCTTCCCGCACGTAGCGGAGCCCGAAATCAAACCAGAGCAGATCAGGCGAAAAACGATCTATGACTTCTTTTGTTTTGTCAAACCACGTGTCCAGGGCTTTTTGCGATGGCTTTGCCTGGGAGTCAAGATCAAAATTACTTTCCGAAAGCCAGGGGCTGCCCTCCGCGTCATGGCTATCGCCGTAAAGCCCCGCGTAACGGGGATCGGAGGTGTCGTATTCTTTTACCCAGTGGGGGTAAAAAAACCAGTTTTCGATATGGTGGAGGGCCGCCATAAACTTCATCCCTCTGGCGCGGTAGGACTTTTCCAAGGCCGCGACAATGTCGCGCCGGGGGCCCATTCTGGCGGCGTTCCATTCGCTGCAGGCGGTATCCCACATGGCGAACCCGTCGTGGTGTTCGGCTACGGGCCCGGCGAATTTAGCCCCCGATGCGGCGAATATCTCCGCCCATTCATCGGGGTCAAATTTCTCCGCAGTAAACATGGGGATAAAATCCTTGTAGCCGAATACCGAAGGATCGCCGTAGGTTTTTTTGTGGTGTTCGTACTGGGGGGATCCTTTCCTGTACATTTGGTGGGGATACCAGCAGCCGATATAGCCCGGCACGGTGTAAACTCCCCAGTGAGTATAGATGCCGAATTTGGCGTCTTTTAACCACTCCGGCGTTTCCTTCCTGATAAGCGATTTCCAGTCCGGCGTATAGGGCATCACCTTCCTCCGTCATTCGTCCATTACCGCTCGTAACAGCGCATCAGCATATCGTACATTTCGGGGATGGTGGCGACACGGGGGTTGTTCTTGTAGTCCCCCAGCACCTGCCCGCAGTCCGCTATGGCGCGGATATCTTCTTTGCTTACCCCCAGGGACTTAAAATCGATCCACAGGCCGATTTTCCTAAGAAAGCTGTCCACCGCTTCGCAGCTCCGCGCGGCGGCTTCCCGGTCGTCCAGGGTTTTTAGGGCGGGGTCCAGCAGCCTTCCCACCGCGGCAAACTTTTCCGGGGCGGATTGCCAGGTATAGCGGGTGAATTCGGGGTAGAACACCGCCAGGCTTTGCCCGTGGCTTACCTGGGGGCAGTGGCCGCCTATCTGCATGCCCAGGCCGTGGGGCAGGGTTACTCCGGCGGAGGCGATGACCATGCCGCCCGCCGTGTCCGCCCAGGCCATGCTGCACCGGGCTTCCCGGCTGCTGCCGTCGGCCAGCACTTCCGGCAGGGCGGCGGCGATAATCCCCAGGGCGCCCAGGGCAAGGGTATCGGTCAGGGGATTGGCATCGACCGACAGGTAGGCCTCGAAGTTATGGCAGAAGGCGTCGAATCCGGTCTGGGCGCTTACTTCCCGGGGCATGGAGACGGTGAGTTCCGGGTCAACCAGGGCGATTTTTGGGAAGATGTTTCGATGCCAGATGGCGGACTTGTCCTTTGTGGCGGGGTTGGTAATAACGGCGCAGGGGGTGGTCTGGCTTCCCGTACCGGCGGTGGTTCCGACGGCGATGACGGGCAGCGTTTTTTCGGTGGGGCCCGGCGTGTAGTGAAGGTAATCCCAGGCGGTCCCGGGGTGGCTTGCCTCCACGGCGACAGCTTTTGCGGTGTCCATCGAGGAACCGCCGCCAAGGCCGATAATCAGGTCCGCGCCAAAGCTTTTGGCAAGATCCGCGCCGGCGCTTACGACATCGGTGGTGGGGTTGGGGATAACGCCGTCATAGCGGGCGGCCTCCACCCCGGCCCCGGCGAGGTAGCCCGCAACGCGGGCGTAGAGGGCGGCCCCGGCGGGGGAGGA
>JAISMQ010000008.1 GCA_031276685.1 Treponema sp.
TCCCTGGGCCGCGAATTGGGCCTGCCGCAGTTTGGCAAGCGCCCGCTCGTTTGACTGTTGTTGGTTGGCCATGCCCCCCTCCTATATCATCGCCGATTCGTTATCGACCTTGCGGACCACGGCGTTTGCCAGCAGTACCAAAACACAACTGATAACGGATTGCAGGAACGCCGCCGCCGCCGACACCCCCACCGGCGCGGCCCCCTTGAGCATTTTGTAAATAAGGACGCTGGTGGTCGTGGTAACGTCGTAAAGCGCCACCGATTCCCGGGGCACAACCCAGAACAGGCCGAAGTCGGAATTGAACAGCCCCCCCACGGACATGATCAGCATAAGTATGACGATCCGCTTGATCAGGGGCAGCGTGATGTACCATATCTGCTGCCGTTTGGTGGCCCCGTCAATAATCGCCGCCTCGTACACCGCCTTGTCCAGAGAGGTGATAGCCGCCAGGTAGATTACCGAGCCGAAGCCGATCCCCTTCCACTCGGAAAGCAGCACGAGGAAGGGGGGCCAGAACCTCGGCTCCCCGTACCAGTTGTGGGGCGTCCCCCCGAAAAACTTTAGAACCTGGTTGATGAGACCGTTCTGGCTCCCCAAAAAGGCCCAGACCAGGGTCCCCACCACGACCCAGGAGAGAAAATTCGGCAGGAACATGATGGTCTGGTACACTTTGGCGGCGGTTTTTTGCCGCAGCTCGCTGATAATCAGGGCCAGGCCCACCGGAAGAACCACCCCCAGCGTGATAAAAACCACGTTGTACATCAGCGTGATCCTTACGATATGGGCCAGATCGGGGTTGGAAAAAAGCCCCTTGAAGTTGTTCAAGGCCACCCAGGGGCTTTTTAAGAGGCTTGCCAAAAAACCCGATCCCTGCGATATGCGGTAGGTCTTAAAGGCGATAATAACGCCGAACAGGGGCAGATAACAAAAACAGAAGTACCACGCTATGGTGGGAAGGGACAGGATAAGGTACTCCGTGTCGGACTTTTTCCACCACCGCCATTTCTTTTTTATGACACCAGCTTTTTCCGCCATAACGTGGCCTCCTCTGCTTTTCGCGCTAACGCAATGCGTTAACGCAAGGGGTTAGTCTTTGCCCACTCGTTCACCTGGCGCTGGGCTTCGTCTTTGACCTTCTGCAGGCCAACGGCGTTCATTTCGGCCATGACTTTGGGGACGATGACCGCCGGATCCTCGACGCCGCTGAATATAAGGTCCTTGTACCTCTCCCAGATGGCGTTGATGTTGGCTATTTCGGTAAGCAGGGCGGCGTTGTCAAACGTGAAGCCCATCATGACCGAGGTCCGGGCGCGGCCGTTCTGGTCCGCGATCTCGTTCAGCCGGTTCAGGTCGTCATCGGGGGAGGATATAACCGGCTTGGTTCCCGACGGGGTTTCGATAAACCACGCGCCGGTCTTGTAGTGGTACGGCCCTTCCCAGTTCACCCCGGTTTTGTGAATTACCCCGGGGGTCTGGCCCTGGGGCCGGGTAACGTAGGTAAAGTGCTTCCCCTCTATCCCGTAGGCCAGCATGTCCCGGAACACCGGGTCCGTGGAGGCAAGTTCCAGAATCTTGAGGGATTCCGCCTTATGGGTGGAATTAGCGCCGATAAAGTTCATTGCGTTCCGCACCGCGTCGGTGGAATTCCAGGGGCCCATGTAGGTTTCTACCGGAGTAGTCCCGTCGGGGTTGTGGTTCCAGCCCGCCCAGACGGAAGCCGCGCTGGGCCAGCCCGATCCGGAAGTGTAAATAGGCGCGCCCAGATCAGACGGCTTCCAGGAATCGTTGCTCGTAAGCTTGTCCGGCGCGAACAGGCCGTCCTGGTACCACCGCCGGAAATACCGCAGCCCTTCCTGCCAGGTGGGGTCGTCCTGGACGGGGCTGATAACCGTGCGGGTCCGGTCGTCCAGCCGGACGCCGAAAATGGGCGCCTGGAGCCCGGAGCTGATAGTGTCGACCCACCTGCCCAGTTGGAAATCGTCGTTCTTGTTGACGGTTATGTAGACGGACGGGTCCTGCCGATGGATCTCCCGGAAGATCTTGTCAAAACCCGGAATCGTGGTGTCCTGGATAAGCGAATGGAGATTGTACTTGTTTACCGACCGGGTGTCCCAGATCGTAAACGCGGTGGTTGCCACGTCCTTGTAGATCGGAACGGCGTAGATCTTGCCGTTGTAGGTGCCCGCCGCCCACAGGTCCTGGGGCATGGAGTTCCACAGCGCGGGGGTTTGGCTCTTGACCAGTTCGGTAATGTCCGCGCAGGCCCCCATCGCCGCCCATTTGATAAAGGGGCCCGCGTCAAGGTTCATGATGTCGAAGGGCTCCCCGCTTTCAACGATCACATTCGTGGCCGCCTCTTCCGCAGACGCGAATACCAGCCCGACGCCGATCTTGTCTTCGGCGTACTTGGAGATGGTCTTCATGTCCTCGATCACCTGGGGCTGGATCAGGCCCCCGGTATACCATTCCACAACCGGCTTCCCGCCGGAAGTAGAAGCCTGCCGGCCGCCGGCAAATGCCAGCGATCCCGCGCACACGGCGGCGATCAGAATCAACACGCATCTTCTCATTCTCTGTCTCCTCTACGAAAATTTATATACAGGCATACGCCTATATGCACCGGGTACTCCGCCTGCGGGCGGCTGGTTTGTGTCATGAAATTTCCCCGTTTTGGCGCAGTTCGCCCCCGAAGCAGCGCGGCTTGTGAGAAAAAAGCCCCGGACTGCCCGGGGTGTTTCGC
>JAISMQ010000023.1 GCA_031276685.1 Treponema sp.
AAAGCGTTCGCGGTTCTCCTGGCAGGCGAGGTCGTCCGGCGTCAGGCGTTCGACAATCGAGGAGACCTTGCTTTTAATCTGGGAGGGCAGGAGGGGGGCGGGCAGCGAGCCGCGGACGCCCCAAAAATAAATACGCATTACAGTTCCGGCCTTTCCGCTTTGCGGGCCAGGGGGGGCTGGGAAGCCCGCGCCCGGAGGCAGCCCTCTATGTAAGCCATGCCGCGCAATTCCCCCCGCCCCATCCCCGGGCAGCCGCGCCCGGCGCTTTCCCATGCCTCCGCGGAAACCACGACGGAATCCCAGAACGGGAAGGTCCGGCACTGCAGGGGCCGGCTCCGGTACACCGTGCAGCCGTCTTTCCAGAAAATACAGTCATCGTTGAGCTTTTCCTTGAGGGAAAGATACTCGGTCCCCCCGCCTAGCGGCACCCACCGGCACCAGGTTTTGACAAAGTCCCCGCCCGCCATATCCAGGGCGGCGGCCAGGATATCCAGGTCCTCCCGTGACAGAAACACGTAGCCGCTTTCATAGCGGCAGCAGGCCGAACAGCGGGTGCAGGAAAAGCGCAGCCCGCCGGAATAAAAAGGCAACTGTTCCATATTGCGCCGTCCCAAAACCGGATTTTGAAACCAGCATGAATCGTTATTATATTCACAAAGGGCAGGAGTTTCAAGTAACAGGCGCGGCGGGGGCCTTTTTTTTGCGGTCCCGCAGCCGTTTCCGCAGGCCCTCGGCGATTCTGAACAGGCGGGCCGGAAGGGGGCGGCAGGGGTAGTCCCAACTGCCCGGCCTGCGGACGATAGCCCCCGGCCCGGCAAACCCGGTCTTGAAGCGGTAGAGCCCCGCCATGGGGTGGGCGGGGTCGGGGGACGGGGGGATGCCGAAGAGGGCGTAGTAGGCGCAGCCTGATTCCCGCTCGACCCGAATGGCCGCCCACTGCAGCGCGTAGGGGGCCATGAGGTTGCGGAGCCGGCCGGTGGACGCGCCGTAGAGGTAGACCCCCTCCTCGCCCCGGAACAGGGTCACGATGCCGGCCAGGGCCTGGCCTTCGTACATGGCGAGGTAGAGCCGAACGTCGGGCCGGGGGGTCCCCGGGGGGGGGCGGAAGGCGGAGGCGCGGGCGAAGAGGGCCCGGTAGTACTCGGAGCTGTGGACGGCGATTCCGTCCCGCGCCGCCGTTTCCCGCAGCAGGGCGTAGAACAGGCCCAGGGCGCGTTCCAGTTCCGCCGGGGGGCCGGCATCGGGGGCACCGGGCTGGGCGTCCCCGGGGGCGGCGAAGAACCGGCGGACCGTGACGCCCCTCTTTTCCGCAAGCCCGGCGTTGTAGCGGCATTTGGGCTTCATTCCGGCGAGGATCGCCTCCGGCGGGGGGGCCAGATCGACCAGCACGGTGTCCGGGGCCTGGATGTCGGCGGGGGCTTTTACCAGGGGGGGGCCGACGGGCGGGGCCTCCGCGCCGGGCCCCCGGCTGTACCAGGGGGGGTCGAAGCGGATGAAGCCGGTGTTCCGGGGCAGGCTGGGGCGCAGGGCCCGGGCCAGGCCGGCCAGGATCGGGGCGCCGCAGGCGGGATCCGCGCCGGGGAACCGGGAGTCAGGCGGCGGTTGGGTCCCCAACGGCGGGGGCACCAACGGTAGTTGGGGAGCGCGGGGCGCGTAGGCGATGGCAAGGCCCGGCGCGAGGGGCCGGGTTAGGACCAAAAGGGGGGTTTCGGCCCCCCCCTCCCAGAGGACCCGGAAGGGCAGGGCCTTCCAGCCGAAGCGGGCCTTGAAGCCCCCCCAGAAACCGGATTGCAAAAACGCGGGGGACCCGTCGCACAGGGCAAGATCCGCAGGCTCGGCCCGCAGGGGGCGGGGCCCCGCGGGGGGCATCAGCGGACCTCGCCCGATTCGACGATCCGCGTTTTGACGGGGCGGCCTAACAGCGTAAGAGCCCGGCCTTCCGCTTCCACGGCGTAGTTGCTGACCCGCAGCGGGACTTTGAAGAAGGTGTCGATGTCGATCTCCGGGAGGCCGGAGGCCGGGGGGGGGGCGCCGTCAAGCGTGACCCTGGTCCCCGTGGGAACGTCCCCGGCGTCCAGCACCTCCACGCGCTCGGCCCCGCCCTCCCCTCCCCGGTCCGAGGCGGCCAGGAGCATGCCCCTGCTTTCCACCCCCCGCAGTTTCGCCGCCCTGAGGTTGTAGGCCACGATGACGCGCCTGCCCAGCAACTGCTCCTCCGTGTAAAAGGGCACCAGGCCGGAAACGATGACCCGCCCCTCCGGGGTTTCGCCGCCGATTTCCAGGGTTTCGATGTAGAGTTTGTCCGCCTTGGGGTGGCGTTCGATCTTCACGATTTCGGCGACCCGCAGATCCAGGGTGCCCGCGAAACCGGGCCCGGCCGGGGGGCTTTCCCCGGTTTCGGAATTGTCCCCGGCGCGGGAGGCGCTTTCGCCGCGGGGGGAGCTTTCGGCGCCCCCCTGATCCGGCCGTTCCTTCTGGCTCCCCGAATAGCGGTCCCGCAGTTCCGCTATAAGGCCGTCGTCGAGTTTCGGGAAAAGGACTTCGCTGCGTACCACCGCGGACAGCCCCTGTTCCTTCCCGAGGCCCTCCCAGGACAGCCCCTCCCCTATTTCAAAGGTTCCCGGTTTTTTTTCGGCGAAGGAAAGGCCGAAAAACCCCGCGATGGCCCGGGCCGTCCGGGGCAGGAAGGGCTCGATCATCACGGCGATGTCCCGCACCGCGTAGCAGAGCTGCCGGATAAGGGCTTCCGCCTCCTGGGGGCCGGGAGGGGCCCCGTTCCGCTTTTTCCAGGGCTCGCCGTCCTGGAAGGTCTTGTTGGCAAACGAGGAAAGCTCGAAAATGGCCCGGAAGGCGTCCCGCAGTTCCGCCCGCTCGAGCAGTTCCGTGATCCGCGCCTCGTAAGCCCGCAGCGTTTCAAAAAAGCCGCCGTCCGTTTCGCCGCCTGCGGGGACGGCCCCGTCGTAGTAGCGGGTGACGAACGAGAGGGTCCGGTTCACGAGGTTCCCCAGATTCCCGATCAGCTCCCCGTTCACCTTCTCCTGGAAGTCGCGCCAGGTAAAGAGGGAGTCCGCCTTTTCCGGCCGGTTGTAAAATATATAAAAACGCCACACGTCGGCGCTAATCCCGGTTTCCATCGCGTCCGTGCCGAAGACCCCGATTCCCCTGGTTTTGGAGAATTTGCCGCTTTCGTAGTTGAGGTACTCGGTGCTGGATATGTGGTGCAGCATGGTCCAGCCGGGCCCGTCCGAACCGGCCGAGGCCCCCAGGAGGCTGGACGGGAAGATCACCGTATGGAAGGGGATATTGTCCTTGCCGACGAACTGGAACAGTTCCACCTTGCCGGGGTTCTTCCACCATTCGTCGGTGAAGGCCCGCCAGTCCAGGCCCAGCTCCTCCCCCAGATTCCCGGTAATCGAGATATAGCCGATGGGGGCGTCAAACCACACGTAGAAAACTTTGCCCTCGTAGCCCGGCTTGGGGACCGGGATGCCCCACTTCAGATCGCGGGTAATGGCCCGCTCCCGCAGCCCGTCGCGGATCCACGCCTCGGTCATGCGGACGGCGTTATGCGACCAGAACCCCGCGCCGCAGGCCCGGCGCATCCACTGTTCCAGCATGTCTTTGACGGCGGGCAGGTTGATGTAGAGGTGGCTGGTGCTTTTGAGCTCCGGCTCCGATCCGCAGACGGAACAGCGGGGCTCCCCGAGTTCCGTGGGGTCCAGAAGCTTGCCGCAGGACTCGCACTGATCCCCCCTGGCGTCGGCGTAGCCGCAGTGGGGGCAGACGCCCCGCACGTAGCGGTCCGCGAGGAAGCGGCCGCAGCGGGCGCAGTAAAGCTGGCTGACCGTATGCCCGGTGATAAAGCCGTTGGCGTCCAGCTTCTTGAAAATATCCTGGGTTACCTCGGTCTGGATGGGGGTGGAGGTACGGCCGAATTTGTCGAAGGCGATGCCGAACCAGCGGTAAACCTCGGCGTGGACCGCGTAATAACGGTCGCAAAGCTCCCGCGGGCTTAGCCCCTCCTCCGCAGCGCGGGTTTCCGTGGCGGTGCCGTATTCGTCGGTACCGCAGACGTAGAGGGTGCGGTAGCCCCGCAGGCGGCAGAACCGGGCGAATGCGTCGGCGGACAGCACCTGAATCAGGTTGCCAAGGTGGGGGACGTTGTTAACATAGGGAAGGGCGGAAGTTATAAGCCGGTTCGTGGGTCTCATAGCTTCACCATAGTATTCGGGGCCGCCCGGTGGCTAGTGGGTGAATTTGAGGGAGATGTTCAGCGTCCAGCTTTCGCCGGGGCCAAGGCGGACCGTGTAGAGGGGTACCACGCAGGTTGACTGGTAGGACTCAGGCGGGGGGCCGGGCGGGGCCGGGCAGTAACAGGGGATGATCCAGCCGTCAAAGGGCTTGTCCGAAACCAGGTTGATGACGGTTTCGTTCTCCAGATCCTGAAATTTCAGGGCCTCCGCCTGCCTGAGAGCCGCCGGGGCCCGCGCGGCCGCCGGGATCGCGGCGCCGTTGGCGAAAACCCTCTGCTGATCCTCCCCGTCGCCGGCGAAGGAAAGATCCAGTACCGGGATAAAGCGGAAATTCGCCTCCGCCTCGCCCCGGCTGCTCAGGGTATAGGCCACGGTAAGGGTATCCTTCCGCAACTGGTAGCGCTTTTCCATCCGGATCGACCCGAAGGGCCCCGGCTCGCGTTCGGGAAGGACAAAAACCACCCGGCAGCGGGTCTTGTCCATGTCCCCCACCTGGAAGCGCTCGCGGTAGCAGCGGCGGATTTCCGCGCCGCCTGACGCCAGGGCATCTTCCAGGGCGGCGGGATCGCCCGGCGCGCCGGGCAGCGGGGCCGGTACGCCGGGCGATCCCGCCAGGCCCGCTATCAGATCCGAAAACCCGGCCCGGCGTTCCGGGGGGCGGCCGCCGTCTTCCGGCGGGCGGCGGGCAAAGGTGTCCATGTAGTTCCAGGCGTGGGGCAGGTAGTCAAGCTCGAACACGCCGGCCCCTTTCAGCCGGATATAGCAGTTGATCCGGTCCCCCTGGAGCAGGTATTCGTCCTCGTTGTTAAGGTCAAAGTCGAAATTCATAAGGCGGGGGATAAAGGCCCCGGTTTCACGGGTGATCTTCTCCGCCTCCAGCATGGACCTGTAGGCGGATTTCCGCAGATCCCCCCGGCGGACGCCCCCGGACTCGGCGGGGCAGAAGGCGTCGTAGCCCTGGGCCTTCCACAGTTCCTCCAGGGCGGTCTGCTTCCGGGGCTTGTCCCCCCGGAGCTGGTTGATAAGCATGTGGGAAAACACCATCTTCGCGTAGATCCCGTTGGCTTCGGGAAAATCGACAAGGTAGCGGCGCTCCGCCGAGCTGGGGAAATAGGCCTTTTGAAGCCCTACCCGCCCCCGGATAAAGCGGCCGGGCGTGGTAAATTCGAAGCGGGACAGGGAATCGGCAAGGCCCTGGAAAAAGCGGTGCCAGTACAGCTCCGCCTCCCCGGCGGAACCCATGGCCCCGCAGGGGTCGGGGAAGACCGACACCACCCGCGAGCCGGGGTCCGGCAGTTCCCGCGCCAGGCCGTCGAGGGCGGCGAGGAAGGGGGCCGCCGCCTGCTCCCCCGGGCCGAAGAGGGACGCCATAGACCGGGAGACGGGGAACACGGCTATCGTCTTGCCCTGATCCTCGCTCAGGCAGGGGGCGTACAGGTCGGCCCCGCCGAGCCCCGCCTGGAGGAACGATTCTTCGCCGAGGAAGGTGTAGGCCATGCCGCAGCTTGAAAGGGGGCCCACGAAGTTCTGCTCCCAGCCGAAGGCGGG
>JAISMQ010000113.1 GCA_031276685.1 Treponema sp.
TCCTCCGGCCCCAGCAGGTACAGATAGGCCGGTTTGTGCATCTTTATCCTGATGGACCTCCGTTTCTGAGTCCGGTACAGGGAGTCCGAATGGGAGATTTTGAGGGAAGATATGCCCCTGGCAAAAACCTCGTCTATGGCCTCGGAATCGAACACGTAGCCCGCGTCATCCTCCCTCCAAAAGTAGACGGACATCTTGGTCCCGATCCACGAAAAATTCGAGGCGACCTTGTCATTTACCGGGCGGGAAATGGTAACGTTCTGGGGGGTATTCCTGATCACCTGGGAACGAAACACCCCGCTGCCGGGGACCAGGATCCGCAGGTTCTGGCCTTCGCTGATCTGCCGGGAATTGCTGATGCCGTTCTTTATCCGGGGCTTTTCCATCTCGATTTTTTTGCGGTACTCGTAAAGCCGGGAAAGAAAATCCTCGTCCCCCAGGTCCTCCCCCGGCATACCGTCCCGCTGGGCCCTGACCAGGGCCCGGATGCACTGATCCAACTGGCCCTGGGACCAGAACAGCGCGGAAGGATCCTCCAGATTGCACAAGGTGGCCAGTTTGCGCAGCAGTTCAATCTCCCTGACGGAAAAACCCGCGTCGGCGCCCTTGGCAAAGAACTGCACCCAGGACCCCTGAGTCCCGGACTTTCGGTGAAAAAAAATAACAGCGGCACAAACCCCGCAAAAAACCAACAGGACAAGAAACGCCATATACTATTCTCCGCCGGGAGGATTATACTACAAACTATACCTTGTCCCCTACGGAGTGTCAAAAGGCATGACCCCAGATCCCCAGGATCCGCGGATCCGTGAAACCGGGAAGCGCGCCGTAAGCGGGGCGTTTTTGTTTCTTGAACCGCTTATCCTGTACGGCATCCTGTTCCTGCCCGGCGCCCTGCGCCGCGAGCCCCCTTCGGAACTGGCGGCTTTTTCCACAAACCGCGAGATTATCCGTATATTCGCCTACAATCTGCCCGCGCTGGCCCTTGTCTGGTACCTGCGGCGGAGATCCGGCCGGGGCGGCAGGGGTTTTCTGCCCGGCCTGCAGGATCTGCATGCCGTTCTGCTGGTCCTGCCCGCGCTGATCCTTACGGGCGTCTGCGTATCGCGGATCGCCGCCCTTTTTCCCGGTATTCCCGGCGGCTTCGCGATTGAAGCGCCCGCTGACCTTGCCGGCCTTTGCGCGGTCGTTCTTTCATGTATCAGCACCGGCTACCTGGAAGAAAGCTACTTCAGATACTACCTGGGGGAAAAATTCGAAGAATCCGGCCTGGGCCCCTGGGCCTTCCCGCTGATCTCCACCGCCCTCTTTAGCCTGTGCCATGTGTACGAAGGCCCCTGGGGGACCATGAACTCCGTCCTGGCGGCCCTGATCCTGGCCCTGGCCTACACCCGTTTCCGCAGCCTCCACGGGATCGCCCTGGCCCACGGGTTTTACAATATCGCGGTGTACCTGGCAAGCGGGCTTTTGGCCCCCGCCGGGTAGCGGGCCCTCAGGACACGCGGACGCGGCCCGAGCGCTGCCCGGTCAGTTCCAGATACGCCTGGTCAGCCAGGCCGAATCCGGCGTTCCGCGTAAAACTTTTGGCGTATTCGTCCCAGAGCATGTCCTCGTAGAATTTACCCGCCAGGCCCTCTTCAATAAGGCCGCTTTTCTGCACGGTGTTCCGCAGCCCCGTGAGGAGGTTCTTTACCAGGAAAGTTTCCAGTTCCTGGCATTGTTCGTAGAGCTTGCTGGTTTTGTCAACGTAGGCTTTGCGGGGGCCCGCAGGGGCTTCCTCCGGGCGGGCCGCCTGTTCCAGATAATCCGCGAAGGCCCCGGCGGGGGGCTCGGAAGCGCGGGCAAGCGGCAGCTTTTCCACGCTGTAACGGTACTGGTCAAAATACTGGGATCCAATCGTTCCTGCGTCCATGTTACTGTCCCCCTTTCAGACGGGATCTGGCGGCTGCCGCGCCGGCTACCGTTTTAGGGTAGTGGCGGTCCCCAGCATATTGTCGCTGGTCTGGATGGTCCGGGAATTAAATTCGTAGGCCCGCTGGGCCACGATAAGATCCACCATCTCCCGCACCACCGACACGTTGGACATTTCCAGGAACCTGTGCCGGATCTGGCCCATCCCCTCGTAACCGGGCCGGCCGGCGATGGGCTGGCCGGAGGCGTTCGTCACCTTAAAGAGGTTTTCCCCCACGGCGGTAAGGCCCACGGGGTTTGGGAAACGGTAAAGTTCTAACTGCCCCACCTCCACAGGTTCGTTTTCATCGATCTGGGGCACGATCACCGAAACCCGGCCGTCCTTCGTAATGTTGATTTTTTCTTCCAAAAAACCCGCAGGCATGATGATGTCGGGGAGGACCCAGTAGCCGTTGCTGGTTACCAGCCGCCCGTCCTCGTCCACCTTGAAGGCCCCGTCCCGGGTGTAGGCCCAACTGCCGTCGTACATCTGAATCCGGAAAAAGCCTTCCCCGCTGATCGCCATGTCGTAGACGTTCTCCGTATTCTGCAGGGCCCCCTGGCTGAACATCCGCTGGGTGGCGGCAAGCTTGACCCCGTGGCCCATCTGGATCCCCACGGG
>JAISMQ010000096.1 GCA_031276685.1 Treponema sp.
CGGCGTCCGGCCAGGGCCTTGGCTGGGCTGCGGAAGAGATAATCCGAGCATCCCCGGATTTTTAGAGCGAGACGGAGGAAGCCGTGCTGAAGGGCCGCCGTGCCGTCGCCCGTTCCGCATTTGAAGCCGGCCTTGGCCTGTTCCGGTCCGCCCTTGAGGCGCAGCCCGGGCTTTTTCAGCGTTACCCCGCCCTGATCACCGATCTGGGCCGCTGTTTCCAGTTTGCCGACTCGGGGAACGAGGGGGTCGATCTCTTTTTGGAGTGGGAACGGGCGGCCCCTTCCGCAGCCCTGCGGTACCAACTGCTCTACTTTGCCGGCCGGATCGCACGGGCCAGGGGCGACTACAACCGCAGCCGGGAACTTTTTACCCAGGCCCTGGCCTTCGCGCCGGACGATCTTCAGGAAGACGCCTGCGTGTGGTATGCCATGGACACCGCCCTTAGAGATTTCGCGGCGGATTCCACTGCGGATTCCGCAACTGATCCCGCCGGCCTGGTGGCAGTCTGGGCCTCCCGCTGGAACGATCCGCCCTATTTTGACGATATTCTGGACCGGATAGCCGCGTCCCTGGCCTTGTCGGGGCAGTGGCGGCGTTTCCCCGAGGTTTTGGCGCTTCTTCAGGGTACCGCGAGCCGGGCCTCTATAGCGATATACGCCTACATCAGCGGCCGGGCCATAGCCCTGGGCCTTGCTTCGCCGGAAGGGGGCGGCGCGGCTGCCCTGCCGGAAGCGGCCCGAGAAGAAGCGGCCCAACAGGAAGCGGCCCGGCAGGAAGCGGCACAGCCCTACTTCCGCCTGGCCTATGGCGCGGGGGATCTCTACTACCGGGCCCTGGGCGCTTATTTTTTGGGGGAACCCTTTCCGGGCCCCGAAAGCGACAGGCGAATTTCGCCGGGCAGGTCGCGTCAGGAAATGGAATTTTTACTGGGGTTTTTTGACGCGGGTATCCCCGGCCTTGCCCTGCCCTGGATAGAAACCATGATGGGGGAACTGTCCGCCGGGGAATTACGGGTCCTGGCGAAGGCCCTGGGCGCCGCAGGGCTCTACGCCGATCAGATCAGGCTGGTTTCTGCGTATATGGGCCGGGACGACTACGAGATCGTCCGGCAGGATCTGGAGCTTCTTTCCCCCCGGCCCTTTCAGGAACTGGTAGAGGAGGAGGCCCGCCGCGCCGGACTGGCCCCGGAACTGCTCTACGGCCTTATCCGCACGGAAAGCGCCTTCCAGGCGGAGATCGTTTCCTGGGCGGGGGCGGTGGGCCTGACCCAGCTTATGCCCGCCACAGCGGCGGACATGGCGGGGCGGATCCGCGCGCAAGGGGGGCCGAACTACACCGGGGATATGGCCGCCAATCTGCGGGACCCGGCGATCAACGTCCGTATCGGCGCTTATTACCTGGCCTACCTCCGGGACCTTATCGATCATCCCCTGATCAGGATACTGGCCTACAACGGCGGCATGAACCGAGTCCGGCGCTGGTACCGGGAAGCTTCGGAACATATCAGCCCCGCCCTGCCGGGGGATCTTTTTCTTGAAACCGTCGAACTGGCGGAAACCAGAAACTACGGCAGAAAAGTCGTCACCGCAGCCCTGCTATACGGCTTCCTTTACTACGATGTGAAGGCGGATCCCTTTTTGGCCGATATATGCAGGTAGGAGGGGGCCGTGCCGCTGTCCGCTGTAAAATACCGGATTATCGCCGTAAGCGCCGCAATCGCGCTGGGGCTTTGTTCCCTGATTCTCACCGTTACCATTACCGGGGCCATTTTGGGCCTTCCCGGCTTTGGTTCCGGTCCCGGCGCTTTTCTTGCCGCCTGTTACGGCCTTCTGGCCCTGGGCGTTCCCGCCTTTCTGTTCTACGCCGCCCTTATCCTGGTGGACAAAGAATGGCGGCCGGACCGTATCTTTCTTCTGGCGGTAAGCCTGTTCCCCTTTATGACCCTTGCCACCGGGGTGGTTTTTGTCCGGGACTACGACAGCCGCGCCGGTCAGTACTTTTTTCTGGCCTGGGCCGGCAGGACGGGTTTTAGTTTTACCATTGTCGTACTCACGGTCCTGGAAGTCCTGGCTATCGCGATCCTAAAGGTCCTCCTCTTTCCCCGGTCCGGCTCGCCCGCGCGGTCCTTCCGCCTGAAGATTCCCATTCCCGCGCTGTTCAAAAAAATACCGGGCATAAGGTTTCCGGACAGCGCCGCCGGGACCCCCGTGGACGGCGAAGCGGCGACAGGTGACAGCGCAGAGCCGGCTGAAAGCTCCGCCGGGGCAGACCGGGCCGGAACCACGGAATCCCCGGCGCAGGACCCGGAGGGCATAGTTTTGCCCGCCCTAAAGCCTCTGGCCTCCGCTGCGGCCATGAAAAAACTGGAAGCCCGCCGGACGGAGGGGCCGGAAGACCAGGACCCCGGCGCGGAGGCTGCGGAACCAGGGACGGACCCCATCGGCGCCGGAGAGTCCTCCGACAATCCGGACGGCGATGATCCGGATGGCCTGGTGGAGGTGGTGTCCGTCAAACCCCGGCCCGTCCCCAAAACCAAGATCCGGGGCTCCTGGAAAGTCCCGGTGGAGATCCTCAACCACTACCCCGACGGCGAGTACTGGATCATCG
>JAISMQ010000126.1 GCA_031276685.1 Treponema sp.
ACAGTGGAAGTAGCATTAGCCGCAATACAACGACTGCTTCTACTGGCAGCACTAGAGCAGGCGGTATCCATACCTCTGGCGAATCGTTTATAACCATGGAAGAGGGCAGTGAAATATCCGGCAACAAATGTATCCAGGAAGCTTCGGACACGACAAATAAGTTCGGATACGCCGGCGGGATATACCTGGGCGGCCAGTCTACCTTTATCATGAAGGGCGGCAAGATCATCGGCAATGAGGCGGGAGACTACGGCGGCGGCATTGTATTGAGCGGCCATGTTACCGGCGGCACTACCTTTACCATGGAGGGCGGCGAAATCGCCGGCAATAAGGCGGGAACAACCGGCGGCGGCATTTATTTAAGCGATGGTTCTTCGTTCACCCTGAACAGGGGGGCCGTATACGGCAATAATGACGCTAATGGCTCCAGTAAAAATATAGCCGGGGTGGAAGCAAGTTCAAATACGGGCCATGCCATCTACGATGGTAGAACCGGAGTAACAAGCCGAGCATACGACACTAACGTATCCCCCGGGCTTTCTCTTTAGACGCATCGGGGTTACTGTTCCACTCGGGCTATTTCCCGGCCCCCCGGGCCGGGCTTATCCGCAATCTCGAAATTTGCACAAATCCGATATTTTTTTCACCCGAAACAGGTTTCGCTATAGTCTAGTGCTGCCGGAATGGGGTAGTATGCAGGCAATTAACTGGTGTCTAAAACAGAGCGGTTTCTAATCAGATCGGTGAAGGGGCTACAGATGAAACTTGGTGTGAATACGGTGTTGTTCAAGGATTTTACCCTGCGGGAGACCTTCGCGGCCGTTTCCCGGGCGGGGTACGACGGGGTGGAACTGTCCGCCATTCAGGGGATGTGCGAACACCTGGTGCTGGACGACTGGCAGGTTCAAAAAGAGGAGATCCTCGCCCTGTCCCGGCAGTACAGGCTGGCGCTGCTTTCAATGGAGGCGGCGACTCTGGACGAGGCGCGGCTGGACAAGGCCTTTGCCGCCGCAAAGGGGCTGGGGATCCCCATTGTCAACGTCGGCCCCGGCGGTAAATCCAATGACGATGCTTCCCTAAAGGAATCCATCGCCGTTCTCAAGGCCAGGGCCGAACTGGCCGCCACATACGGCGTTACCCTCTGCACGAAGGCCCATGTGGGGGCCTCTATTTTTAGCACCCCTACCACGCTGGAAGCCATGAAGGGCGTCCCCCTGGATTCCTTTGGCGTTGACATGGACCCCAGCCACATACACCGGGCGGGGGAGACCCCCAAGGAAAGCCTAAAAGCCGTGGTTTCCCGGGTAAAGCACGTCCACATACGGGATTGCAAGGGCCTGGGCCCCTCGCCGGGCGAACCCGCGCTCCAGACCTGCGGGCGGGGCGACATCGATCTGTTTGGTTACTTTAAAGTCCTTGCCGAAGCGAAGTACGACGGGCCGGTGTGCCTTGAGGTCATAGGCCCCTCCCAGTCGCTGGAACAGGCGATAACCATTGCCGCCGAAAGCCTGGGCTTTATGAACGCCTGCCTTAAAACGCTGGGCGTCCGCTAATTCACGCCAATACACAAGGAGAACCGGAATGAAAAAGAAACCCAATCTGCTTTTTGTCGGTATCGACAGCCTTAGACGGGACCGGATGAGCCTTCACGGCTACCACCGGCTTACCACCCCCCATCTGGACAAGTACGCCCGGTCGGGCGCGGTGTGGAATTCCTGCTTTAGCGCGTCAATTCCCACCACCTCGGGCTACGCTAACATGCTTTCGGGCTGCGATGTGTTCGGCACGGGCATTGTCGGCCTCCGCCACAAGGGCAGCTATGCCCCGGGGGTAAAAACCCTGCCGGAGATCCTCAAGGAAAACGGCTATACCACAAGCTGCGTGGGCTTTACCGGAAACCCCGCCAGCCGGGGTTTTGACAAGTACATCGATTTTAGCGGCTGGGGCTCCTGGGAGACGGGGCGCTCCCCCAAGGCCGAAAAGCTTAACGAAGTTGCCCTGCCGGAACTCAGGCGGCTGGCGGCCGGGGACGAGCCCTTCCTCCTGTTCCTTAGGCACATGGATCCCCACTCGCCGTACCTCCCGCCCCAGCCCTTTGAGCGCATCTTCTACGCGGGCGACGAATTCGACAAGAACAACAAATCCCTGGAAAAATGCTACGCCTTTAAACCGTTCTGCGACTACTTCTACTCCTGGTTCCCGCCCGGATGTACCGATGCGGAGTACGTCAAAGCCCAGTATGACGGCGAGGTCGCCTACATGGACGCGTGTATCGCGGTGATAACGGAAGAGCTGAAGACCCTGGGTATCGAAGACGATACGGTGGTTGTTTTTACCTCCGACCACGGCGAAACCCTGGACGAACACGAATGTTGGTTCGACCACCACGGCCTGTACGAATGTACCCTCAGCGTTCCCCTGGTCTTCCGTTACCCCGCCAAAATACCTGCGGGCGCCCGCTTTGACGACACGGTTACGTTGGAAGACGTACTCCCCACCATCCTTGACATCATGGACATCAGCCGGAAGGACATCCCCATGGACGGGAGGAGCCTTCTGCCCCGCATGAACGGCGGCAGCCTTGCGCAGGAACCGGAATTCTACATCACCGAATGTACCTGGGAACGCAAGCACGGGTGGCGCACCCCCCAGTACAAGCTTATCCGCGCCCTGGAGCCGGACTTCCACTACAAGGCCGAAGTAGAACTGTACGATCTTGTCAAAGATCCCCTGGAACTGGACAACATCGCCCCAAAAGAGCCGGGCATTGTCAAAGCCCTTTCGGATCGCATGGACGGTTGGATCAAGAAGCGGGAACAGGAAACGGGCCGCCCGGCCCCCATCGTTACCGAGCTTCACTGGCACGGTTTCGCGGACAGGGGCCCCTTCAAAAGCTCGGACGAAGCGTACAACAGCATGCACATAGGCGATACCAACGCGGCCCAGAAGCTCCAGGCGGCGCTGAAAAAGGACCAGAAGTAGATGCTCCGGGTCTGCGTCATTGGCATGGGCCATATCGGCAACCTCCACGCGAAGATCTACCGGGAACGGAAGGACTGCGAGCTGGCAGCCGTATGCGACAGGGTTTTGTCCATCGCGGAAGAAAGCGGGAAACGGCACGGCGTAAGGTGGTACGCCGATGCCGCCGAAATGCTGGCGAAGGAAAAACCCGATCTGGTGTCGGTGGCCACCGGGGGCTTTGAATACTCCTCCGACCACTACGCGCCGACCATACAGGCCCTAAAAGCGGGCTGCCATGTGCTGGGCGAAAAACCCATCTCGAACAACCTGGTTCACGCTGCGGAAATGGTCAGAACCGCCAAAGAGATGGGGGTCTGCTACGCCATCGATCTTAACCACAGGTTCACCCCGGCGGCGCGGACGGCAAAGCGCTGGCAGGACGAGGGCCTTATCGGGGATCTCCTCTTCTGCAACATGGCCCTCTGGATAGGAAGGCCGGAGCCCCTGGAAACGCCCTATTACCACCTCAAGGCCCTTAACCCCCACAGCGTGGACATTATGCGCTACTTTATGGGCGATGTTGAGGAGGTTTCCTGTTTTGCCATGATGGCCCCGGGCCGCAACATCTATTCTACCGCCTCCGTCAACATGCGCTTCAAATGCGGCGCCGTGGGGCACCTGACTTCCAGTTACGACATAGCCCGCGGGCACCCGATGGAACGCTGCGAGGTGGCGGGCACCAAGGGCCGCCTTATTTTTGAAGACATGTGGCGGGAAGCCACCCTCTACCCTGCCGGAAACCCGGAAAAGCGGCAGTACACCAACCCGGTCTTCGGCGGCTTTGAAAGCTTTGACGATACCTTCCGGGACCGTATCGGCAGCTTTGTGGAACAGGTGGCGCGGGGGGACAAGCCCTGCGAGATCGACGGTTCCGGCGAGGCGGGCTTTGCGGCCCAGCGGGTTATCCACGCCGCCATCGCCTCCCTCAAGGGCGGCGGGAAAGTTGTCCGGGTGGACGAAACGGAGGAATAGTGAGTTGCATACGGTGGGTTTCCCTGAAGGCCGATCCCGCCTGCCTCGTGCAGGTGCGGGAAAGAGTCCAGGGCACGTTGAACCGGCACAGCCACGAGTTTTTTGAATTTGTCTATGTGGAAGAAGGTTTCTGCCTTCATTTTTCCGATAGCGGCGTTGAGCTTCTTATGGCCGGGGACCTCCTGGCCATGTGTCCGGGAATGGAGCATTGGTACTGGTGCAAAAAGGACATAACCATTGTGAATATCCTGTTCATGCCGGAGGTTTTCGCGGGTATGCTTGGGGAACTCAAGGCCCTTCCCGGCATGGCGGACCTGTTCGATGGGACGCTGCAAAGCCCCCTCCTGAGCCACCTGAGCCTTCAGGACCGGGAGGAGATGCGGCGCACGATTGATACCCTTGGGCGGGAAAGCCAACAGAAGGAGGCCGGCTGGGAACTGAGGAGCAAAATCCTTCTGGCGGGTGTAATTGTTATGCTTTCCAGGGTGACAAACACCCGGTTTAGCAGGCAAAAGAGCAAAAATCCCTATCTTGACTACACCATTAAAACGGTGGAGGCCATTGAGGAACGGTATGCGGTACCCATGTCGGTACGGGATCTGGCGCTGGACCTTGGCATCAGCCCCGATCATCTGACGCGGCAGTTCAGGCAGAGCATGGGGATTACCCCCATAGAATACCTGCGCCGCCGCCGGTTTGCCAGGGCCTTGGAGCTGCTGCGAAAACAGCGGCCCATATCGGAGGTGTATACGGCGTCGGGGTTCAGAAGCATTAACTATTTTTCAAGGGAATTTAAAACCCTCTTCAAAATGACCCCCAGCGAATTCAGGCGGCAGGCAAGGGCCGCGGCCAGTCCGGCGCCGGTACATTAACCGCTGAAAAAATGTGCGAGTTGTTGATTCCGGGTTTTACTACCGGTTCAATTTCCAATAATTTTTGAAGGAGAAAACCATTATGAGTTTGAAAGTTGCGGTAATCGGGTGCGGCGGCATAGGGACAAACCATGCCACCTGCTACAAAAACGACAGCCTGGCCCAGCTTGTCGCCGTGTGCGACATCGTCCCGGAAAAGGCGCAAAAACTGGGGGAGGCCGTTGGCGTGCCCTGGTACAAATCCATTAAGGAAATGTTCAGCGCGCATCCGGAGATTGAAGCCGTAAGCGTTACGACTTCGGGCTACGACAACGGTTCAATGCACTTTGAGCCGGCCATGGAAGCCCTGGACGCGGGCAAAAACGTCCTGGTGGAAAAACCCATCTGCGCGGATCTTCGGGACGCCCAGGAACTGGTGCGTTTCGCGTCTCAAAAAAAGCTCTACCTGGGCTGCAACCTTAACCACTACTTTACCAAGACGGCGGAACGGGCCGATGAACTGATCAAGGACAAGAAGATCGGCGAACTGGTGTACTGTATCCACAAGGTCGGCTTTAACGGCAGCGAAAAGAAGTACGGCGGCCCCGGCACCCCGCGCTGGCAGACCCCCTATTCCCACGTCAAGGCGTTTTGCGCCCATCCCTTTTCGGTAATGCGCCACTTCTGCGGGGACATCATGCAGGTGCAGGCGTTCATGGACAGGCCCGGCGTGCGCCGCACGGCAGGGGATCCCATGCTTTCGATCAACGGCATACACGTGCGTTTTGCCAACGGAGGCATCGGCTACCTTCTTTCCCAGCGGGGGGACGCGATGTTCGGTCTGGGCGGCTGGTGGAGTTACGAACATGCCGGTACCCAGGGGACCTTCTGCATTGAAAACTGCGTGGAAAAGCTTCACTACTGGGATATCGACAAGGTTCAGAACCCCGGTATGGCCAGCCCCACCCCCGAGGTTTTTGAAACCGGGATCAAGGATTTTGGCGCCACCTTCCCGGCCAGAATCCACGCATGGCTTGAGGACCTTACGAACAAGGTGCCCCTGGAGCATATCCGCGCCTCCGGCCGGGACGCTTTGGCGACGCTGAGTTACACCTTCGCGGCGATGCGCTCCTACGAGGAAGGCGGGGCCTTGGTGCTTCCCGAGCCGCTTCCGCCCCTCCACGGTGACGTTAAGTACGTGTGGTAAACCATGGCCGGCCAATACAGAAACCTGCTGTTCCTTCTGGCGGATCAGCTCCGCCACGACGCCCCGGGCTATGCCGAAAGTTACGGCGGCCCCGGACTGGCTGCTACACCCTGTATTGACCGGCTTGCCTCGCGGGGCATTGCGTACACCAGGGCTTACACCCCCCTGCCCGTCTGCGCCCCGGCGCGGCAGTCCCTGCTCTGCGGAATGCATCCGGATTCCTTCGGGGCGTTCTGGAACCACGGCTTTTTTCACACCCCGGATTTTGACCCCCCTGCCGCGTTTACGCGGACGCTGGCCGAAAGCGGCCGGAGGGGCTGCTTTGTCGGCAAATGGGATGTCGCCCGGGGGACCGCGCCCGGCGGTTTCGGTTTTTCCTCGTGTTGCGGAAAAGCCGAGTACTCGCGTTTTTTTAACGAGCGTTACCCGGGGCTGAATTTTGAAGGCGGCTGGATGGGCTGCGAAAGCCCCGTTGCCCCGGAAGACGCGGACACCCATTTTTTTGCCCGCAAGGCTGCGGAGTTCGTTAGGGAAAAGCCGCAGGAAGGCTTCTTCCTGTGGGTGGATTTTGGGACGCCCCATCTGCCCTGCCGGCCAAGCGCGCCGTTTTCGACCATGTACGATCCGTTGGACATGCGGAAATGGCCCGGCTATGACGACACAAAAGAGGGCAAGCCCTATACCCACAAACAGCAGACCCTGAACTGGCGCCTGGAAAACGTCCCCTGGGGGGACATGGCCGCCCAGGTTGCCCGCTACTGCGGGGTCGTGTCCCAGCTTGATGACGCCATCGGCCTTATTATCAAGGCCCTGGAAGAAACGGGGCAGCTTGAAGACACCCTGGTGGTGCTTACTTCGGATCACGGGGACATGTGCGGCAACCACCGGATGTTCGACAAGCACAACAGCATGTACGATGACATTGTCAGAACGCCCCTGGTTGTAAGCGGGCCGTCTTTCACGCCCCAGGTGTCGGACGCCCTGGTTTCCAACTGCCTGGACCTTCCGGTTACGATCTGCGATCTTATGGGGCTCCCGCCGCTGCCGGGAGCGCACGGCATACGGCTTCCCCTTAACGGTGAAAAACCGCGCAGCCATGTAACATCGTCGTCCAACGGCCAGCAATTCGGCTTCTTCAATACCCGGATGATCACCGACGGCCGGTACAAATACGTGTGGAACCTTACGGACACCGATGAATTCTACGACGGGGAACAGGACCCCGGGGAGTGCCGTAACCTGATCCACGATCCCCGTTACGGGGAAAAAATAAAAGAATTCCGCGCCCTGCTCTACGGCGAACTAAAAGCCCACGGCGATCCGTTCGCAGGCGGATGGCTTGCCCCGCAGTTACTGGAGGGCAGAAAAATTTAGGCAACAAGCGTTTTAAGATTAAAAAACGCTGCACATAAATCTTTCAACACAAGGAGTAATCATGAAAGAATTTACCAAACTGTACCTGCTGCTGCTTATTGTGGCGGTAGCGGCGCTTTTTGCGGGCTGCAAGCCCAAAGACGCCGGGACGGGAACCGCTACGGGCAGTCCCGCCGCCGGAACCTTAAAAAAACTGGTTTTCGCCACCACCGAAAACACCGACCCCAACTACAGCTACAAAAACAAGCTGCCGGTTTGGGCGGAACTGGAAAAACGTACCGGCGTGGAGATTGAATTCGAAGTTACCCCCGGCGCGGATTTTAACAGCGTTATGAGCGTGCGCCTGGCCGCCGGCGTTAACCTGCCCGACATTGTGCGCCTCCCTGCGGGCAACCCCCTCCAGTACGCGGTGAACGGCCTTATTATCCCGCTTAACGATCTTATTGCCCAGCACGGCCCAAGCATCACCGCGCTGTTTGAAAAGCGCCCCGATGTGCAAAAAACCCTTACCGCCCCGGACGGCAAGATCTACGTGGTAGCCGCCGTTGTCGATGCCCGGTC
>JAISMQ010000129.1 GCA_031276685.1 Treponema sp.
TGATCGTGGGTTACATACACAAAGGTGGCGTTTAGTTTTTTGTGAAGCTCAATAAGTTCCACCCGCATCTGTACCCGGAGTTTTGCGTCCAGGTTGGAAAGGGGTTCGTCCATAAGAAAGACTGCGGGATTCTTTACCATGGCCCTGGCAAGGGCGACCCGCTGGCGCTGGCCCCCCGAAAGGGTGCCGGGCTTCCGATCCAGGTACGGGGCAAGGCCCACTTTTTCGGAAACATCTTTGATAAGGCGCCGGCGTTCCTCTTTGGGGACCCTGTTGTTTTTAAGGCCGAATTCTATGTTTTCACGGACGGACATGGTAGGATAGATGGCGTAGTTTTGAAAAACCATGGCGACCCCCCGGTCGCCCGGCTCAACATCGGTAACCTCGCTGCCGCCGATAAAAACCTTTCCGGCTGTCTGTTTGCCTATACCCGCGATCATACGCAGAAGCGTGGTTTTTCCGCAGCCGGAAGGCCCTACCAAAATAGTGAACGTGCCGTCTTCGATGACCAGATCCAGATCTTTTATGACCGTGTTTTTCCCGAAGGTCTTGGCGACTTTCTGAAACTCAATGGACACTACGATTCCTCCCTGGCAAACGGTCCTTGCAGCCCAAGGCCCTTCGCTTGACAGGGAATTTTTTTACCACGGTTTATTTTGATGGTCAATCAAAATTATTTAAATTCACCCGGATTTGACAAAACTCTAACAAGGCATTAACAGGAAGCAAATATCCCGGTTATTCTTGAAACCGGCCCGCGTTCAGGAACGTTTCTGTAATGATACTCTGCCCTTTTGAATTGGGATGCGTGCCGTCTTCGCACAGCAGATCGTCTATCCTGAAGTGCTTCAAAAATGCGCCGCGTATGTCAACCACCAGGGTGCCTGTTTTACGCGCAACGTACTCTATTGCGCGGGAATATTTTTCCTGCCACCTGTAAATGGTGTTGACCGTCCCCAGCCACTTTAATATGTTGTCCTTGTTAAGCCCCCTGCAAAACCAGTCAAAGAACCTTTGCGGTTCCAGCGGGGGCAGCGTTGCGACTATTGGCTCAATGCACTTTTCTTTTAGCAGGTTTATCATTTTGAAGTAGATGTCAACAAACGCCGCAAACGGCGTATGCGGAACATGCCTGTCGTAAGGCCGTTCCGCAATTTCTTTCCAGTTAAAGTCACAGTCGTTCCCGCCATATTCCAGCACGGCAATGTCAAACGACCTTCGTTCCAGGCGGCGCTGTAATATCGTGCTGCCCTTGTTCACCGTGCAGCCGAACATAGAAAAATTATCGATTGAGAGCAGGTGTTTATTTCCAATTTTATCAAGATCGATACAATTATTGACAATGTATTTTTTTGTACCCGGGTCCAGTTGAATACCTTTGAGAATGGAATCCCCGAAAATGGCCGCCTTCCTCATTCCACGCACCCCCGGAAAGTAGGACACGCGGCCCTACGGAAAGTTGCGTATGAGCGGCCGCCTACTCCGGCCTCGCGTCCTTCCGGGCGTCCTGCCGCGCCTCGCCAGGCGGATCCCCCGCCACGGCCTTTTGCGCGTGTTTTAAGCCCCGTATCAAGCCCGTTATGTACTGCTGGTTCTCGATTGAAAGCCGGGGAAATTTCGCAAGCAACTGATCCAGTTTTTCAGCCTCCGCCGCCTTGTCCATCGGTTGTTCCCCCTTAGGAAAACTCTCTATGAGAGAAATATATTATCTTATGAGAGTTTCGTCAAGATGCCGGGCCGGCGCATATACCACGAGGATATTCGCTGCGGGCGCTTATGCGCGACACGGGCCGGCGCATTGCCATGTCATACTTCCGGTTTATAGAAAAGCGCCGCTTGCATTGTGAGTTTCATTCGTAATAATCTTGGTAACGGAGATACTATGTCTGTTAATGAGCGCGTTAGAGCCGTCAGACAGGCCGTTAAGATGTCCCAGGTCAACTTTGCCAAGGCGATCTACATATCCAACGGTTACCTTGCGGAGATAGAGCTGGGGAACCGGCGTGTTAACGAGCGGCATATCCAACTGGTATGTTCGGTTTTTGGGGTCAGCAAGCGCTGGCTGCAAACCGGCGAAGGCGTGATGTTCAACAAGGCCCCGGAGCTAAAGCTGGAACGGGTTGTCGCGCTTTTCAAGGAGCTAAACCCCAGTTTCCAGGACTACGCCCTAAAGCAGATTGACCAGCTTCTGGAACTGCAGAACCGGAAGGACGACGAAGCCCCTGACGGCGAAGCCCGCGATGACGGGGCCCGCGACAACGAAACCCGCCCCCCGGACGGGTGACTACAGGCGGTCTTTCCGCCGGAGCAGCGCGAAATCCGCCAGCACCAGGGCCGTCATCGCCTCGACCACGGGCACGGCCCGGCCCGCTACGCAGGCGTCGTGCCGGCCCCGGATTTCCAGCTCCCGCGGCCGCCCCTGCCGGTCCGCCGTCCGCTGCGGCGCGGCTATCGAGGGGACGGGCTTAAAAGCCACGGTAAAGCACAGGGGCATCCCCGTGGATATGCCCCCCAGCACCCCGCCTGAGTGGTTGCTCTCCCAGCCGAGGGGGGGGACGCCGGGGGGGAGATCCGCCGCGTTCAGGGGGGCCGGCAGGGCCCCCGGCCTGTCGTTCTGTTCCGATCCCCGGCCGGCGGCGGCGGCGAAACCCGCGCCGAACTCGACGCCCTTGGCGGCCCCCAGGGAGAGCATGGCCGCGGCGATCCTGGCGTCCAGCTTGTCAAAGACGGGCTCGCCCAGGCCGGGGGGCAGGCCCCAGGCGGCGCAGGAGACTTCGCAGCCCGCGCTGTCCCCCTGCCGCCGCAGCGCTTCGACCAGGGCCAGGGCCTCGTCCGCCTCCTTCCCGCCGGGCATCCGCAGGGGCTGCCGATCAAGCGCGTCCCAGTCAAAATCCGGGGCCCCCCGCGCCGCAGGGACGCGGATCCCCGCCGCGGCGGAGGTCCAGGCCCGGATCGTCACGCCCCGCGCCGCAAGGAAGCGTTTCGCCACGGCCCCGGCGGCTACCCGGCCCAGGGTTTCCCGCGCGGAGGCGCGGCCGCCGCCCCGGTGATCCCGCAGGCCGAACTTGGCCTCCCAGGCCCAGTCGGCGTGGCCCGGCCGGTAGAGTTCCCGCAGTTCGTCGTAGTCGCCGGGCTGCTGACCGGCGTTCCGTACCAGAATGGCGATGGGGGTCCCCAGGGTCCTGCCCTCGAAGACCCCGGACAGGATCTCCGGCCTGTCTTCCTCCCGGCGCGCGCTGGAGGCCCCCCCCGCGCCGGGCCGCCGCCGCCGCAGTTCCCCGGCGATGTCCTCGGGCTCCAGGGGAAGCCCCGCGGGACAGCCGTCAATAAGGCAGCCCAGGGCCGGCCCGTGGGATTCCCCAAAGGTACTTACCCGGAACAGCCGCCCGAAGGTATTGCCGCTCACCCGCGCAGGGCCTCTACTTCCGCCCGCGAGGGGGGCTCCGCGCCCCGCCGCCCGCAGACCAGCGAGGCCGCCCGGTTGGCGAACCACAGGGCCTCCCGCAGCTCCCCCCCGTCCAGCGACCCGACGGCGGCGCGGGACATCTTGCCCGCGATCTCCAGCCATGCCAGCAGGGCCCCGTGAAAGGTGTCCCCCGCGCCAATCGTGTCCAGCACCGGGAGATCCGCAACCGGGGCGCAGACCCGCAGGGGCCCGCCTTCCCGGCGCAGCAGGGCCTCCGCCCCCTGCGGCCCCAGGGTACACACCGCCAGCGCCGGCCCCAGGGACAGGATCCTGCCAAGGGCCGCTTCACGGCTTAGATCGGGGTAGACATAGCCAAGGTCCGCTTCGGAAATTTTTACGATGGTTACGGCGGGAAGCCAGCTTTCAAAACGCCGGACGTAGGCTTCCCGGTCCCGGATCATAAAGGGCCGGATGTTGGGGTCGAACGAGACGACCGGGCCCGCCCTGTCCCTGCCCTGGGCAAGGATGAAAGATTCGATGGTGGAGGCGGCGGGCTCCATGGTCATGGAGATGGAACCGAACAGAACGCAGCGGGCGCCGGGGGGCAGCTTCCCGCCGGGCAGTTTTGCTTCGAGGTCCTCGGCGCTGAACGAACGGTCCGCGGTCCCTTCGGCGTAGAAACTGTAGCGGGGCTCCGCGCCCGGCTCAAGCGTGACGAAGGCCAGCGTGGTATTCCGGCCGCTGCGCAGGGCAAGATCGTCCCCCACCCCGTTTTCCCGTAAACGCCCCAGCAGAATCTCCCCAAAAAGATCCCGGGAAAAACAGCCCAGGAACTTCACCGGAACCCCCAGCCGGCCGATGGCAATCGCCGTATTGTAGGAACTCCCCCCCGGAAGCGGCAGAAAAGCATCGGCGCCGCCGGGAATTTCCCGCCGGACCATGTCGATCAGCGCCTCGCCCAGACAGATAATCATGGAGCCTCCCTGGCCCCACAGTACCCCCCCGATCCGTTCTTTTCAAGCGCCGGGAACGGGTTAGCGCATTCTTCCTTCCAGGGGGGTGTCGTCGAAGGCGCGATCGCCGATGCGCGCCGATGCCGGAATATTTACGCTGGTCAAAGCGCGACACCCGTTGAAGGCGTAATCGCCGATGCTCGTTACCAGCGGAAAGCTTGCGCTGGTCAAGGCATTACACTGGTAGAAAGCGACCTCACCGATTCTTGTTGCCAGGGGAAAGCTCACATCGGTCAAAGCGTCACACCAGTAGAAAGCGCTTTCGCCGATGCTCGTTGCCAGGGGAAAGCTCACATCGGCCAAGGCGTCACAAGAGTCGAAGGCGCGATTGCCGATGCTCGTTACCAGCGGAAAGCTTGCGCCGGCCAAGGCGTCACACTCGTAGAAGGCGCCATGGCCGATACTCGTTGCCAGGGGAAAGCTCACATCAGCCAAGGCGCCACAATAACGGAAGGCCCAAGCCCCTATGTCCGTTACCGCCGGGAAGCTTACGCCGGTCAATGCGTCACAGTTGGAAAAGGCGCCATCGCCGATGCTCGTT
>JAISMQ010000206.1 GCA_031276685.1 Treponema sp.
AGGGCGGCGAAGGTACAGACAGGGGGCCGAGGGGAAACGAGTGGGGGTAGCGGAAAACCCGCAAAGCGGGGTTGGAGCGAGGGGGAGCAGCCCTGGAAACGGCCTTTTTACGGGGGGAAAGCTTGTGTCCCGGGACCGGCGCGCTCCCCCTCCTTATTCCGGGGGCCGGCTACATCCCGTAGATGTGGGCGAACTCGTGGAGGAGTTCCAGGGCCTTGCCTTTGCAGCCGCCGCAGACGGTGCCGATTTTGGTGGCCTGCTGGAGCTGTTCCCAGGTGCGGGCCCCGCTGTGGAAGGCGGTCTCGATGTCCTTGTCGGTTATGCCCAGGCAGTGGCAGATCTCGGTGGCGGCCTCCGTAAGCATCCCGGCGCGGCCGGTTTTTTCCAGGTAGTCGTCGATGGCGGCGCGCAGGGCCTTGTCCCCCAGGACCGAGCAGTGGATCTTGTAGTCCGGCAGGCCGCCGAGTTTTTCTACGAGGTCTTCCGGGCGGATGTTGTAGGCGTCCCGGATGTTCACGCCTTTGATGATCTCCGAAAGCATGCTGGTGCTGGCGATGGCGCTGGCGCAGCCGTAGGTTTTCCAGCGCACGTCGGTGATGACGTCGTCCTTGATCCGCAGGAGCATGAGCATCTGGTCGCCGCATTTGATGTTCCCGGTCTGCCCCCGGGCGTCCGCGGGGAAACTGGCCTCGTCGTCCAGCAGGACGTTCCGGGGTCTGGTAAAGTGGTCTTTGACGGTATCCGAATAAAGCCAGTCTGGCATTGCTACGCTCCTTCAGGCGCCTTGCGGCACAGCGTGCGCCCGCGCAGGGCTTAGGGTGGACATGGCCCGCAGCCGCCCGATGATGGGGGGCAGGGTTTCTATGATGGAGTCGATGTCCTGCTCGGCGATCCCCCAGCCAAGGCTGAAGCGGATGGAGCCGTGGGCCAGTTCCGGCCCGACGCCGGTGGCCATAAGCACGTGGGAGGGTTCCAGGCTTCCGGAGGCGCAGGCGGAGCCGGTGGAGGCTTCTATCCCCATGATGTCCATGGAAAGGAGGATGGACTCCCCTTCCGCGCCGGGGAAGGAAACGTTCAGGGTGTTGGGCAGCAGGTCCCGGGGGTGCCCGTTGATTTTGATACCGGGTATGCGGGCCAGAAGCCCTTCCCGCAGCCGGTCCCTAAGCGCGGATATTTCCCGGCCGTAGGCTTCCACCTGCCCCGCGGCGAGTTCGGCGGCTTTGCCGAAGCCCAGGATGCCGATGTTGTTGTAGGTCCCGGCCCGCAGCCCGTCTTCCTGGTGGCCCCCGTGGATAAGGGGGAGCAGGGGGCAGCCTTTCCGGACGTAGAGGGCGCCGATGCCTTTGGGGCCGTAGATCTTGTGGGCGGACATGGTAAGGTAATCCACGCCCAGGGCCTTCGCGTCCACGGGTATCTTCCCCACGGCCTGGACGGCGTCGGTGTGGACGTAGGCCCCGGCTTTTTTGGCGAGGGCGGCGATGGCGGCGATATCCTGGACGGTGCCGATCTCGTTGTTGGCCATCATGACCGAAACCAGCAGGGTCTGTTCCCCGATCAGGCTTTTGAGCGCATCCATGCTGATCACGCCGTAACCGTCCACGGGGAGGAAATGGACGGCAAAGCCCAGGGACCGGAGGTAGGCGGCGGAATTCAGCACGCAGGGGTGCTCGATGGCGCTGGTGATGATCTCCGTGCGGCGCCGGTCCGGAGCCGCGGCGCCCCCGTCCGCGCCTGAAAGCAGGGACCGGACGGTCTGAAACACGGTGTTGTTGGACTCCGAGCCGCCGGACGTGAAAATGATCTCGGCGGGGGAGGCGCCAAGGAGCCGGGCTACCGAGGCGCGGGCCTCCTCTACCCTGGCGCGGGCAAGGCGGCCCGAACTGTGCATGCTGGAGGCGTTCCCGTATACCTCAAGATCCTCGATCATGGCCGCCTTTACCTCCGCTTTGAGGGGGGTGGTGGCGTTATAGTCAATGTAAACCTTCCTGCCTGTCATCGCGCTGCTCCCGTTAGCTATTATTTACTAAATTACTCATGATTACAATATACCGCGCCGCCCTGGGGAATTCAATTCCTATTTTTCCGATGAGAATACCGGAATTAGGGCGCCGGGTAAGGCGGGCGCTACAGGGAAACGTTAAAGCCAATCTGCAAGTCCAGGGATTCCCGAATCTCCCGGCCTTCGGTATTGAGTTCCCGCGCCGCCGCGAAATCGTTCCCGGCCGCCTCCGTCTCCCCCAGGGCCATGAGGGACTCCCCCCGGTAGTACAGGGCCTCGATATCATCGGCGTTGCTGTCGAGGTACCGGGTAAAAAAACCGGCCGCCCGCCGGTGATCCCCCAGGGCCGCGCAGGAGCGGGCGAGGCCGTACAGGGCCTCGTTGAAGCTGCCGTCGATGTTCAGAGCCTGGATAAAGTCTTTGCGGGCGGCGCGGTAATCCCCGCCGTCAAAATAGCTCCAGCCCCGCGCGTACCAGTTCTCCTTTTCGTCCGGCTTAAGCCGTACCGCCGCGCCCAGGTCCTCCTCGGCGCCGGGCAGTTCGCCGAGTTTCTTCGCCAGGCCCCGTATCTGGTAGGCGCCCGCCAGGTCCCCGTTAAGGGCAATGGCCCTGTCGCAGTCGGCAATGACCGCGCCGCTTTCGTTCCGGAAAAGCGCGGCCCGCCGTTCCCGGGGTTCTTCCACGAGTTCCGACATGGCCTTGAGAAAGGTGATAAAGGCCCGTATGGCGTAGGGGCCCGGATCCTGCGGGCTCCGTTCAACCGCCGCGTCCATTTCGGCGATGGCCCCGTCTATATCCTCCTTGCCCAGGTAGTACACGAGGAGAGAAAAATACGGCATGATACCGCGCCTGTCCTGGGTTATGATCCTGCGCCGCTGTTCGGCGATGCTCCGGTCAAAATCGATGCCGGGGTCCCCCGCGCCGACCATCGCGAGTATGTAGTCCTTAAAATCGGCCTGTTCGGGGTTCGCGGCCGGAATCCCCTCCACGACCCGCTTTACCTCGGCTATGGCTTCGGATTCGCTGTAGCCTTCCGCCTTGAGGGCCGCCGTAATGAGGGGGAGGGCGTTCATGGCCCCCGACGGGATACGGGCGATCCCCTGCTTTAGAATTTCCGCAGCTTTGGCGGAATCGCCCAGGTACAGGTAAATCTGGGCCTCGTACATATAGGCCGTGATGTTCTGATCGGGAAACTGCTCCCGGATGATCCGGCAGTCCGCCAGCGCCCCCTCGGCGTCCCCCAGGTTCATGCTGGCCATGATACGGCCCATCAGCAGGCCGGTATTGAGCGGATCCAGTTCTATCGCCTGGCTGAACAGCCCTACGGCCTCCTGGTAGTCCCCCACGGCGCTGAGCAGGAAACCGCAGGCGCTGTAGGCGGCGGCGAAGCCGGGATCTATCTGGAGCGCCGTAACGTAATCGTCCCAGGCCGGCTGGGCCTGGTTATCGGCCTGGTAGGCGCCGCCCCGTTTCAGGTAGGCGTCCTTATGCTGCCCGTCAAGCTCGATGGCGCGGCTGTAATCCGCGATTGCCAGATCGTAGTCCCACAGATTCGTGTTGGCGTCGCCGCGCTTGATATAGGCCTCCGCATACTCCGGATCCAGGGCTATGGCCCGGTCGTACTCGGCGATTGCCCCTTCGTAATCCCGCCGCTCCGCTAAAGCCTGCCCGCGATCAAGGTATTCAGTGCGCAGGACGGGCTGCGCGGGTTCGGCAGCGGTTCCGGCGGCGGTTCCGACAGCACCGGCGGTTTCAGCGGCCTCCGCAGCGGGCGGCGGCGCGGGATGTTCCGGGGACGAAGAGCAGCCGGAGGCCGCAAGCAGCGCCATGAGCGCCGGGAGGACGGCGGCTGTCTTTCGGCTGATCCGGTGTATCGCTTTGTTCATAATCCGTGGTACTCCTGCTCCATCGTATACCTCTGCGTCTGCTTCCACAAGTTTCCGGCCAGGGCCGGGCCCGGAAGCCGGGCTTTCGCAAAACACGGGGAAAAGCTACACTGCCCCGGAGAGGTACGCGAGGGTGGAAGACAGGGAAGACGGCGGGTTATTCGGGGAATTCGACAGGGCGCTGGGGGGGCTTATCCTTTCGGTTTCCGGCTGGCGGGGGATCTTTGCCGCCGGCGGGGACGGGGAAGGCGCGGAGCCGGAAATTTCCCGCGCCCACGCGCTTGTCGCCGCCGCCGCAGCCCGGGCTTTCGCGGAGCATCTGGGAAGCCCCGGGCCGGCGCTATGCCCGCAGGCGCGCCCTGCGCGTCCGCCCGCGCCGCGGGGGCCTCTGCTGCTCGTGGGGATCGACACCCGGCCCACGGGGCCCGCCATTGCCGGCGCGATAATCCCGTCCCTGCTAAGTTCGGGCTGCCGGGTCCGTTACGCGGGCGTTGTCGCGGCCCCGGAGATCATGGCCTGGGCCCGCAGCGCGGATGACGCGGCGGGTTTTATTTACGTTTCCGCCAGCCACAACCCCATCGGCCACAACGGGATCAAATTCGGCCGTGCCGACGGGGGGGTGCTGCCGGGGGCGGAGGCGGAGGCCCTAATCCGCCTGTTCAGGGCCCTTGTCGCGGGGGATCCGCCCGAAGGCCGCGCGCAGCGCCTTGGGGATCTCCAAAGGGCCATGGAGGCCGGCGCGGAGGCAGTGTACGCGCTTATGCCCGGCGCGAAGGCGGACGCCTACCGGGCCTACTTCGGCTTTACCGCCCGGGTAGTCTACGGGGGCAGGGAGCGCGAACTGGCAGCCGCCATGCGCCGGGGTTTGGACCTGCGGCCCGTAAAACTGGTCTGCGATTTCAACGGTTCCGCCCGGACAAAGTCCATCGACCGGGAATTCCTCGGTTCCCTGGGCCTGGAGCTTGCGGGGATCAACGAGGGGCCCGGAAAGATCGCCCACCGCATCGTCCCCGAAGGGGAATCCCTGGAACCCTGCCGTATTTTTCTGGAGGAACGCCACCGGCAGGACCCACGCTTCGTCATGGGCTACCTGCCGGACTGTGACGGGGATCGCGGGAATCTGGTGATCTGGGACGATGCCGAAGGCAGGGCCCGCAGCCTTGAGGCCCAGGAAGTGTTCGCGCTGTGCTGCGTGGCCGAACTCGCGCACCTGGCCTGGACCGGGGAGGGCGCGGCGGGAAAGACAGCCGTCGCGGTAAACGACCCCACGTCCATGAGGGTTGACCGGATTGCCCGCGCTTTCGGCGCGGAGGTCTTCCGGGCCGAAGTGGGCGAGGCGAACGTGGTCGGCCTGGCGCGGAAACTGCGGGACCAGGGTTACACCGTCCGCGTCCTGGGGGAAGGCTCCGCAGGGGGGAACATCACCCACCCTTCCGCCGTGCGGGACCCCCTGGACACGCTGTTCTCCCTGCTTAAACTTGTCGCGGTGCGCGAGGGGCCGGGGTTTTTCGCGATCTGGCTGGACCGGATAGGCGGGAAGCCGCCCGATCAGTTCGGCCTTTCCGACATTATCGCATCCCTCCCCCCCTTCGTTACCACCGGGGCCTACGAGGCGGAAGCCCTCCTTACGGTCAGGACGGCGGATCACGCGGAGCTTAAAGACCGCTACCAAACCGTGTTCCTGCGGGAGTGGGAAAGCCGCAGGGAGGAACTGCGAAGCAAGTACGGTATTGCCGGCTGGGAGGCCGCGGCCTACCGGGGCATGGAAGAGCGGCGCGGTATCAAACAGTTCGGCGAGGCCGGGCGCGGGGGGCTCAAGATCCACTTCCTCAACGAAGCGGGCCTCCCCATAGCCGCAATCTGGATGCGGGGTTCCGCTACGGAGCCGGTGTTCCGCGTCATGGCGGACGCGGAAGGGCGGGACAGGGGCTTTGAACGGGATCTGATCTTCTGGCAGCGCCGCATGGTCGCCGAAGCGGATCTGACGGGAAAGCGGAACTGACAGGAAAATAGGGGCGTTTACAATGGGTATTCGGGGCGAAATTTTTTCCACAAAGGTACTGCTGCAAAACAGAACGTACTTTTTCAACGTAAAGGAAAACCGCATGGGGGACCTCTACCTTAACATCGTGGAGAGCAAGAACCGGGACACGGGCGGTTTTGAGCGGCAGTCGGTTATCCTCTTTGCCGAGGATCTCCAGGAATTCCTCAAGGGTTTTGACGATTCCCTGCGGGTGCTGGAAAAGGTAATCCGGGAACGGAAAAAATCGGGGTACCGCGCGGACAGGGGCGACGGGGGCCGCGACAGGGCTGACAAGGGCGAAGGGGGCCGCGATAAGCGCGAAAGCCGCGATAGCCACCGCGACAGCGCCCCTGCGGAAAGGCCCCGGCGGCTTGTGGCGCGGAAAAGCGAAACCCGCGGCGCGCGGCAGGAAGGGGAAGCCCCGGACAAGCCTGAAAACTGAGGCCGCCGCAAGCGTGACTGCGTTTTGCCCCCTGTTTTTAAGCGCCCGCTGCGAATACCGCCGTGGCATGTGCGCCGGCCCTGCGCGCCGGGGCTTGGCAAAACGGCTGGTTCCGGTTATACTGTTAAATCAGTTTATGGTGGATGTAGCTCAGCGGTAGAGTTCCAGATTGTGGATCTGGCCGTCGCCGGTTCGAACCCGGTCATCCACCCTAGCGGGCGGCGCCGTAAGGTATGGATTATCGGCCCCGCCTACGG
>JAISMQ010000213.1 GCA_031276685.1 Treponema sp.
TATGTGCTGGTAGACAAGCAGGGGCGGCCCATGGAACCCGCCTATTCCTACCGGGATTCCCGTACCGCCCCCTTTCTCGATACCAGCCCCCCCTTCGAGGAACTCTACCAGGTTACCGGCATTGCCCGGCAGTCCTTTAATACGGTGTACCAGCTTCTGGCCGACAAGGCTGCCGGAAGGCTTAAAGACGCCGCGTCCATGTTCTTTTTGCCGGAGTACTTTTCGTACCGCCTGGCCGGGGGTTTTAGCGGGAAACAGCGCTGCGAATACACCGAAGCTTCCACATCGGGCCTGCTGGACGCGCGGAAGCGGTCCTGGGCCTTTCCCCTTATCGAGCGGCTGGGGCTTCCCCCCGGCCTGTTCGATCCCCCGCAGGAACCCCCCTACGCGGTCGGGGCGCTGGATAAAAAACTGGCGACGGGCTGCGACGCGGAGATCCTTATGGTCGCAAGCCACGACACCGCCTCCGCAGTTTCCGTTGTCGACGAGCGGCAGCTCTACATCAGCTCCGGCACCTGGAGCCTGCTGGGCATCCAGTCTTCCCCCATATTAACGGAGGCCGCCCGGAACGCGGGTTACACCAACGAAGGCGCCCTGAACGGCAGGATCCGCTTCCTAAAGAACATCATGGGCCTGTGGATCCTCCAGCAGACGCGGCACGAGCTGGGCGATGCCCACAGTTTCGCGGAACTTGAATCCCTGGCCCGGGAAGCGGCGGCCCGGAATGAAAATGTCCGCCCCGTTGATGTCAACCTGCCCAGGTTCCTCAGCCCCGCCTCCATGATACACGAGATAAAAGACGAGTGCCGGGGCGGCCGGATACCGGAAAGCCCCGGCGAACTGGCCTATTGTATTTATGTAAGCCTTGCTTCAAGCTACAAAAAAGCTGTGGAGGATCTGGAAAATATTACCGGGACAAAATACCCGGCCATATCGATCATCGGCGGGGGCAGCAAGGACGGCTATCTTAACGATCTTACCGCCCGCTACACCGGCAAGGAGGTCCAGGCCGGGCCCGCCGAGGCGACTGCCATCGGGAACATTTTACTGCAGATGAAACACGCGGGCGAGGAACGGCCCCGGCGGGGTTTTGCCGAAACGGTGATAAAAATTTAACGGAGGCTGAGATGTATAACCAAGCGAAGACCGAATACCAAAACTGGGGCGTGGATACGGAAAACGCCATTGCCCGCTGCGCCGCTATCCCCCTTTCCCTGCACTGCTGGCAGGGGGACGATGTAACGGGTTTTGAAAACCCTTCCGGCGCCCTTTCGGGGGGCATACAGGCCACGGGGAACTACCCCGGCAAGGCCCGCTGCAAGGACGACCTTTTTAAGGATCTGGAGTTTGCCTATTCCCATATCCCCGGGAAAAAACGGCTCAACCTCCACGCCGTCTACGGCATCAGCGACAGGCCCGTCAAACGGGACGATCCGGAGATCGCCCATTTTGAACCCTGGCTTGCCTGGGCCCTGTCCCGCGGCATCGGGATAGATTTTAACCCCACCCTGTTTTCCCACCCCATGGCCGCGGACGGGCTTACCCTTTCTCACCCGGACAGGAAGGTCCGGGATTTCTGGATACGCCATGTAAAGGCCACGCGGCGCATCGCCGCGTACCTTGGAGAAAAACAGGGCAGCCCCTGCCTCCACAACATCTGGATTCCGGACGGCCTAAAGGACGTGCCCGCCGATCGGCTTGGCCCCCGGGAGCGGCTGCGGGAATCCCTGGACGAGATCTTTTCGGTAAGCTACGACAGATCCTTCATCATCGATGTGATGGAAAGCAAGGTTTTTGGCATCGGGTATGAAAGCTACACCGTAGGTTCCGCTGAATTTTACCTAAGCTACGCCGCCAAACGGGGCCTGTACCCGCTGCTCGACAACGGCCACTACCATCCCACGGAACTGGTCTCGGACAAGATCTCCTCCGTGCTGTCCCTTTTTGACAAGATGGCCCTCCACGTTACCCGCCCGGTACGCTGGGACTCCGATCATGTGCCCCTTTTTGAAGACGAAATCAAGGAAATAGCGCGGGAGATTATACGCTGCCACGGCGAGGACCGGGTTCTTATCGGCCTGGATTACTTTGACGCCAGTATTAACCGTATCGCCGCCTGGGTTACCGGGGCGCGGAACATGCAGAAAGCCCTGCTCTACGCCCTGCTTCAGCCCCATGACGAGCTTAAAAAACTGCAGTACGCCCAAAATTTTACCAAACTCATGGTCTGGCAGGAGGAACTCAAGACGCTGCCCTTCGGCGCGGTCTGGGGGGAGTACCTGCGCCGCCAGAACTGTCCGGGGGATAGCTGGTTTTCCGCCGTTGAACAGTACGAGGCGGACGTTCTGCGGAAAAGGGCCTAGCGGTGAAAACCGCGCCGGAACCAGGACGCGCCGCCGCGCACTATGGGTCTTTTTACCGTCACGCATAGGGATCGCGGGGCGCGGGCCGGGGAACTGGAGCTGCCCCACGGGAAGCTTGCCACCCCCGTGTTTATGCCCGTGGGGACCCACGCTACCGTCAAGGCCCTTTCCAACGGCGATCTGGAAGAAATCGGCTTTAAGATCATCCTGTCCAATACCTATCACCTGTACCTGCGGCCCGGGACCGGCGTTATCGGGGCCGCCGGGGGGCTCCGCCGTTTTACAGGCTGGGGGGGCAACTTCCTTACCGATTCCGGGGGCTTCCAGATCTTCTCCCTGGCCCCGTTTCGCCGTATCACGGAAGAAGGCGCCCTGTTCCGCTCCCACATTGACGGTTCAAGCCATTTCCTGTCCCCGGAAAAGGCGGTTGACATTCAAACCACCCTGGAAAGCGATATCCAGATGGCCCTTGACATCTGTACCGGCTGGGGGACCCCCGCCGGGGAAACGGCGCAGGCCCTGGAACTAACCGCCCGCTGGCTGGAACGGGCCAGGCTGCAATGGGACCGCCGCCGGGACGAGGGGTCCTTCCGGGGGCTCCTGTTCGGCATTGTCCAGGGGGGCTTTTTTCCCGATCTCCGGCGGCGCAGCGCGGAACTCACCATCGCCCAGGATACGCCGGGAATCGCCCTCGGGGGGCTTTCCGTGGGGGAGCCGCCCGGGGTATTTGCCGAAATTCTGGCCCATACCGCCGCCCTTCTGCCCGACGGCAAGCCCCGTTACGTCATGGGCATCGGGACGCCCCGGTATATCCTTGGGGCCATAGCGAACGGCGTTGATATGTTCGACTGCGTGGCCCCCACGCGGGAAGGCCGGAACGGCCGGGCCTATACCCGCCGGGGCCCCCTTTCGGTAAAAAAGGCCGAACATCTTACGGACTTTTCGCCGATAGATGAGGAGTGCGGCTGCAAGGTCTGCCGGACCTATAGCCGCGCCTATTTACGGCATCTTTTTAAGGCCCAGGAGATCCTCTGTTCCATGCTGCTCAGTTACCATAACCTGTACTTTCTTCACGATCTGGTCGGAAAGGCGCGGGATGCGATAGCCGCCGGACGTTTTCACTCCTTTTCGGAAGAATTCCTGTCCGCGTACCAGGGGGGGGCCGGTGAGTAGGTGTTCCGCCGGGTGTTCCGCCCTGAGGGCCGCTGTCCTGGGGGCGGCGCTCTGGTTTTCGCCCTGCGCCCTGCGCGCCGAATCCGCCCAGGCGGAAACCGAATCCGCCCGGCTTGCCACCATTTATTACGGCACGGAAACCGAAATTGCCGCCCTTATCGAATCCCTCCAAACCGAACAGACCGATTCCCTGGACGACGAACTGATCGCCCTGGCGCAAAACACCCGGAACCGGAGTATCCTCCAGAAACTTTTTGACTTTTTCGGGAGCCGCGACAAGGCCGGCCTGGAAGAACGGGCCGTCCGGGCCATAGAGGAGCGGGATCGGGAAACCGGCGAGACGGTTGTCGCCGCAGTGAACTACCTTGGCAGGATACAGGCGAAAGGCGCGGTGGAACCGCTGCGAAAACTCATCGCCGCCGGGGAACGGCGCTTCATGGTGTCCGCCATCCAGGCCCTGGGCAAGGTATCTGCCGCGGATCGGGAAACCGCAGGGGCGACGGCCGAATTTCTCGTCTCCTATTACGCCAACGAGGATCCGCCGGACGAGTACCGCCGCGACATAATCGCCGCCATCGGCGAAACCGCGTCCCCCGCCGGTATTCCCTTTCTTGCCGGTATCGTGTCCAACATCGAAAACCGCGTTACCCTCCGTATAGCCGCCCTGGAGGCCCTTTCAAAAATCGGGGACATGGACGGGCTGCAGGCGATCATCGCCGCCGTATCCGACGCCGACCCCAACGTGCGTTCCAGCGCCGTCGCCGCGCTGGGGCCCTTTGCGGGGGAGGACGCGGACAAGGCGATTCTGGAAGCCTTTCGGGATTCTTACTACCGTACCCGCGTCAGCGCCGCCCAGGCCAGCAAGGCCCGCCGGCTCGAAGCGGCGATCCCCTACCTCAAGTTCCGCTGCGAACATGACGATATCCCCCAGGTCCGCGACGAATCAATCCGGGCCCTGGGCGCCATAAACACCCGCGAAACAACCGATATCCTTGCGGCCCTGTTTGAAAACCTGAAGAGTTCCGACGCCGTGCGTATCCGGGCCGCGGAAATGCTGGTGGCAAACGACGCGGAATCCTGCATCGAAAAGGTTATTGCCGAAATGGACAGCGCGAAATCCAGGAATCAAAGCGCCCTGTACAACGGTCTGCTTAAAATCGTGGGGGCCGCGAAGTCTGACCGCCTGGAATCCCTGGTCCGCCGTTTCCTGGCTTCCGGCGACACGATTGAGCGGTCTTACGCGCTGGACATAGCCGCCAACAACAACTTCCGCAGCCTTGCGGACGAGATCCGGCCCTTTACAGAGGATCGAAACGCCAGCCTGGCCCGCAAAGCCCGGCTTACGCTGGACACTCTAAGCCGGTAGGTTCCGGGGTTCTTCATTTCACCCGGTACAGCTTGCCCGGCTCTGTTTTAAATTCAATTACATGTTCGCCTTTTCTCTCAAATATTATTTCCCTGCCCGTTTCGTCAGACACGGCAGGCTGCGGGGAAAAAGCTTCCACTAAGCAGTTCCGGCCTTTTTCACTAAAAATACCGGCCTCTTTCACGCGTCCGCCCTCAAGTTTTGCCGACACACGGAAAGCGCCGTAGGCGCGGAGATCGCGGAAACTTGCGTTAGGCAGCGATTTAACCGGCCAAACCCGGAAAAAACGCAGTATTCCTTCGTGGCTTAACAGCATCATTTCCTGTACGGTATTCGGCGTTGTGGAAAGGTTCTCTATGCCGTGGGGGTTGTCACGTATATAGCCGTTGGGCAGCCCCCAGTCTTTTATTAACATTCGCAGCGCGGCAAGGATTTTTTCACTGTCATAGCCGATGCGCACGGCAGCCGGGAAGAAAATACAGCTATGGTTTTCATCAAGCCACGCGGCTTTCCGCCTGAAACGGCCTGTTTCCTTGGGCAGATTACCGATACCCCAGTCGTCATAGTGTTCTTCCTGGGCTATGCGGATTTCCAGAAAATTTTTCGCGGCTTCAAGGAGTTTGGGATCGGAGTTAAGCCCTATATCCCCCGCCGGGTATACCTGCTGCAACTGGACCGCGCAAACCATGCTGTGGTCCTCGCCTTTGCGGTGGAGCAGAAAAATTTCCCTTTCGCCAAGAAATTCCGGTTTTAGAATGTCGCTTAGCCTGAGGCCCTGTTTGTAGTTAAAAATACAGCACACGTTTTTCGCTTTTCCGATGGCGTAGGGCGCCAGTTTTTCGATAATTTCCTGCCACTTCGGCCTTTTTTCGGTATCCAAGTCCAAATCTTCGGAAATGTCCAGCGCAAGCCTCATAACGCATTTTATCAATCCAAGGATTGCCGGGTTATCGGTAACGTCAACATCCTGCCAGACTTCGTGGGCATGATCGTTTACCGCATGGTAATACCGGCCGTCAAACTCCAAATCCTGTTCCCAGAAGTCCGCGATGCCCCGGATATACGAGTAGACCTTCCTGGCGTAGGAGCGGTCCCGGCTGGTGTACCAGCGCATGGCCATATTGGCGACGCCCAGCGCGCCCATGGATTTCATGTGGTAGATCATGTTTTCGGAGACAAGGCCCTTGGGACCAAGGCCGCCGGGCATAAGGATACCGCCATGGCCACATTCTTTTTGGGCATTCCGCCTTGCCTGGGCTTCCTGGGCAAGGAACGGCGCGTCCATACAATCGGCCTGTTCGTAATGGCCGCCGGCGTAAAGCCCCCAAAACGGCGCCTGCGCGTTGTAGTTGATTTTGTAATTGCCGTTCCACATCGGCATATCCCACGTGCTTACGCCAAAAATATTCGGGGGAAAGCCCTGGTCCCGGCAAAGGCTACCCAGGTTGTACATCGAAAGGTAATAACGCCGGTCAATTAAGGGGTCCCCGGTTTCCACCGCCGAAATATTCCAGAAATCTTCCCACCATGATCTATGCAGCCCTTCCAGCAGTAAAATATCATGCGCGGTAAGGCTTTCTACCCGTGCGGCGGCGTTTTCTTCGGGGTTAATGATTTTTTCCGCGCTCCGCAGGGCCAGGGCATAATAAACGGTTTCCCCGGCTTTCAGCGTAAGCGCGGGCACGCTTTGGGGTTTTGACAAATCCGGATCGGCAAAGCGCGGCACTGTGGCAAGCTTTTCATCGCCGGCAAGGAAACGCCCGGCAAAAGCAAGCTTTGTTTCCTGGTCCACATTCCCGCAGATAAGCCGGTGGCCGCGCATAAGCGGCTTGTTGTCATCGCGGTACTCCGATGCCGGGTTGTTGATATACGCCCTGGAGAATGTGTGCCGGGCGTAAACGTCAAAATCCCCGCAGCCAAAGCCTGTTTCGCCCGGGAACAGGAACCGCGCCCGCGCCTCGATATTGATACATGTTTTTAACTCGCAGACAAGCAGGTTCTCCGTTGCGGCGGCAAAGACGCGCAGCGAAAAAACCGTTTTGCCGTCCTGAGTATATTCGGCAAAGGTTTGGGCATCGGCAAAACGCTGCCTTATGGATACGTTCGCGCCGGCCAGCGCCGGAATATCGAACACCAGCCGTCCAAGGGGCCGGGGCCGTCCGGGGCCGACGCTCCAGTTTTCCGGGTACCAGTTGTCG
>JAISMQ010000238.1 GCA_031276685.1 Treponema sp.
GCGGTCACGTCGGACGACGTTTCGCTGCGGGTCCGGATCGCCCTGTCGCGGGGGAACGTCTTTTTTTACCAGGGCCTGCCGGACGAGGCGTTCCGCGAGTGGGCGGCGGCCCTGGCGGAAGCGGAAGCCTTGGGGGACGGAGAACTGGCCGCCGCCGCCCGGATCTACGGCGCGAGGGGCCGCCTGCTGGCCGCCGCGCCGGGGGAGCGGGCCGCGGTCGCCGCCGCCGTAAGGGGCGAGGTAAGCGCCGAAATCCCCCGGCTCAAGAAGGACCGGCTTTCCATCGCTTTGGGCTGGACCGTCATCGGCCTGGCGGAAAAGGAAAACCGCCGTTTCGGCGAGGCGGAGGAAGCCCTGCGGAAGGCCCTGGACATACACGAAAAGGGGAACTACCTGGAACAGGCGGCCTACGACTGGTACGTTGTCGCCTCCGTCCGCTCGGTGGCGGGGGACTACGCGGGGGCCGAAAAGGCCCTGGAGGAAGCCCTGGCCCTGGACCGCCGGGCGGAAAATTCCTGGGGCCTGGCCATGGACTGGCGCGCCCTGGGCGACGTGTACCGCAAGGCCGGCAAGACGGCCCAGGCCGAGGCCGCCGCCGCCCGTTCCGCCGAAATACTGCAGGCCCTGGGGCGCTAGGGGCCTGGGCGGCCTTTGGGCGCGGCGGCCCTAAAACTCCAGTTCCAGCGGCGTCCCCGCCTTTAGGCTTACGGTCCGTTTCGCGCCGCTTTGGGGGCGGCAGGATACGGCCAGTTCGCGGTCGATCCCCGAGCGCAGGACGGCCCGCGTAAGGCCGCCGTCCCAAAAAATATCGACGCAAAGCTTCCCCTTGGCGCGCAGGCCCCGGCAGCGGCCCCGGTTCCAGGCCCCCGGCAGCGCGGGCAGCAGGATTATGCCGTCTTCGGTGTTCTGCAGCAGCATCTCCGCGATGCCCGCCGTTACGCCGAAGTTGCCGTCGATCTGGTAGGGCGGGTGGGCGTCGAACATGTTGGGGTAGGTGCCGCCGCCCCCGGAATAGGAGGTCCCCGTTACGCCGACGGGCCGCAGTTGGTTGTTGAGGATGGCCAGGGCGTGATCGCCGTCCCGCAGGCGGGCCCAGAAATTCACCTTCCAGGCAAGGCTCCAGCCCGTGCCGTCGTCGCCCCGCAGTTCCAGGGTTTTTTTGCAGGCCCGGACAAGGTCCGGCGTTTTTTCGGGGCTTATCTGGTTCCCCGGGTGGAGGCCGTACAGGTGGGAAGTGTGGCGGTGGCGGGGCTCGGCCTCCTCGTACTCCTGGTCCCATTCCAGAAGCTGGCCCTTGCCGCCTGTCCGGAAGGGGCGCAGCTTTGCGCAGGTTTCCGAAAGTTTCGCGGCAAAATCGGCGTCAATGCCCAGGATGCCTGCGGCGCGGATGCAGTTGGTCAGAAGCTCCCTGATGACCGCCGTCGCCATCGTGGTGGTTTTGGCGGTGGCCAGGCGCGCCCCGCCGGCGATAAAACAGTTTTCGGGCGAGGTCGAAGGGCAGAGTACCAGGCAGCCTTCCCCGTCGTCGCTGAGCAGGGCCGTGTAGAATTCGGCGGCGGCCTTCATAAGGGGGTACGCGGTTTCCCCAAGGAATTCCCGGTCCAGCGTGTACTCGTAGCGTTCAAACAGGTGTTCGCAGAGCCACCCGGCGGAAAGGTTCCAGTTCGCGAAGACGCTGACGCCCTTCCCGTGGTCCCCCACGGGCCAGGTCATGCGCCACAGGTCCGAGTTGTGGTGGGACACCCAGCCCGGCGCCCCGTAGATCTCCCGCGCCGTGGCCGCGCCCGCGGCGGCAAGTTCGCGGATAAAGCCGACAAGGGGAAGCTGCATTTCTTCCAGCGCGCAGGGGAGGGCGGGCCAGTAGTTCATCTGGGTGTTGATGTTGATGGTGTAGTTGGAACTCCAGGGCGCCCGCAGCTCGCTGTTCCATATCCCCTGCAGGTTTGTCGGCTGGGTCCCCGGCCTGGAGGCCGCGATAAGGAGGTAGCGGCCGAACTGGAACAGAAGGCTGTAGAGGGCGGGGTCGTTTTTTTCTTCCGCAAAGCGGAGAAGCCGCCTGTCCGTCGGCAAGGCGGCGTTTTCGCTTGTTCCCAGGTCAATCTCCACGCGGCCGTAGTAGGCCGCGTAGTCCGCGACGTGGCGTTCCAGAATCGCGCCGTAGCCTTTGCCCGCCGCCCGGTCCAGAACCCCGGCGCATATACCCTGTTCGTCTTTGCCCTCAAGCCAGGGCAGGCGGTTCCACTGCGAAAAACTGGTTTCGGCGTTTACCAGCAGCACCGCGCTGTCGGCGCCCTCCACCGTGAGCAGGCCGTCCTTCAGAACGGCGCCGCCGCCGGACAGCAGGGGCAGGGCGCTCATCGTAAAGCGCATGCCCTTTTCCTCGTCCCGGTCCGCGTAGACAACCGGATCGGCGTTTGTGACGTAGGAGGGCAGAAGCCCGGAGGGCGCTATGCCGTCCAGGCAGAGGCGGCCCCCCCGCGCGGAACAGGCGGAACGCAACTGGCTTTTCATGGCAAGGGTAAAGCTGACGCGCCCCGGCCTGTCCGCCGTGAAGCGCATCACGATACAGTTGTCCGGGGCGGAGACAAAGTACTCCCGGTCGTAGCGGACGCCTTCGTGTTCGTAGCTGACGCTTGACAGCGCCCGGTCAAGATCCAGGCTTCTGCGGTAGTTCTTTACGTCCCGGTGGCCGAAGCTGACCAGCAGATCCCCCAGGGGGAGGTAGGACTGGGACCAGGTGGAGGATATTTCCCGCTCGAACAGTTCCTCCGCCTCGGCGTAGCGCCCCTGCGCCGCCAGATCGCGGATGGCGGCGCTCGCGCCGGCCTTGTTTTTCGGCCCGCAGTCGCGGGGGTAGCCCGACCAGAGGCTGTCCTCGTTGACGGCGACAATCTCGTCCGCGGTCTTTCCAAAAACCATCGCGCCCAGCCGCCCGTTTCCCAGCGGCAGGGCTTCGGTCCACTGCCCCGCCTCCTGTTCGTACCACAGTTCCATACCGCCTCCCCAAGAGTTGCCGCGCCCTCAGACGCGCTGTCGTTACGGTACAACAGTAAGGCCGGACGCGCCAAGATCAGCGGGGTTCAAGTTCGGCCAGAACCGCTTCCAGGGCTTCCCTCAGTTCCTCCGTCTGTTCCTCCGTGCGGCCCGCCCCGCCCGCCTTGAGCGGGGCTTCCAGCGCCGCCGCCGCCGCCCGCAGCCGTTCCGCGCCGATAAGGGCGGCGCTGCTTTTAAGGCTGTGGACCATCCGGTGGGCCGTTACGGCGGCCTCGCCCCCTGCGCCGAGCAGGGCCAGGAGATCCCCAAAGAAGTTCCGGTTCCGGCTGTAAAAATCGCGGCGGAGCTTTTCGCAGAGTTCCCGGTCCCCCCCGGTCATGGCAAGCCCCGCCTGGTAGTCCACCGCGCCCCCGGCTTTGCCCCCGGAATCCCCCTCCCCCCCGGAAAGCGCGATCTGCTCCGGGGGCGGCGCGTTCTGGCCGGGGCCCAGGTACCTGGAAAGGCAGTCCCACAGTTCCTGGGAGGTAAAAGGCTTCCCCAGGTGGTCCACGATGCCGTAGCGGTAGTAGATCCCGGTATCCTTGGTCAGCACGTTGGCGGTCAGGGCCACGATGGGGCTGGCACAGCCAAGGCGCTTTATCTCGGAGGAAGCTTCCAGGCCGTCCATCACGGGCATGTGGATGTCCATAAAGATAAGGTCGTAGGGGCGGCCCCCCTCCATGCTTGCGCGTACCGCCTCCAGGCCCTCCCTGCCGTTTTCCCGGATATCCGCCTCCAGGCCCAGCCGCAGCAGGTGGTCGCGGATAACTTCCTGGTTCATCGCGTTGTCCTCGCAGATCAGGATCCGCCCCGAAAGGTTGGGCCGGCGGGCCGCCTGCGCCGGGCCGCCGTCTTTCTCGCGGCCCCCGCTTTTTTTGCCGGAAAGCTCGAATTCCAGGGTAAAGCTGAATTTACTGCCGATTCCCGGCGCGCTTTCCACGCTGAGCCTGCCCCCCATAAGCTCCACAAGGTTCTTGCTGATCGGAAGCCCCAGGCCCGTGCCCCCGTATTTGCGCGTGGTGCTTTTGTCCGCCTGCTCAAAGGGCGCGAAGATCCTCGCCATCTCCGCCTCCGTCATGCCTATCCCCGAATCTTTTACCTCGAACCGGAGCGACACCCTGCCGTTCGCGCTTTTTTCTATCGCCACCATAAGCTTGACGGTGCCCGCGTTGGTGAATTTTACGGCGTTGGACAGAAGGTTCAGAAGCACCTGCCGCAGCTTGGTGGGGTCGCCCAAAAGCATGTACTCGATAACGGGCTCGGAGTAGATGTAGAGGCCGATCCCCTTTTCCGCGGCCTTGGCGCTGATGGTGGTTTCGCAGGCGGCGATAAGATCGTGCAGGTCGAAGGGTATTTTTTCCAGCACCACCTTTCCCGCCTCGATCTTGGAAATGTCGAGGATATCGTTAAGGATGCTCAGGAGGTCCTTGACGCTGTTCCGTATTTTTTCCAGGTAGCCGCGTGTCTGCCCCCCCAGCCCCGTGTTTTCCAGGGCAAGCTCCGCGAAGCCGATAATGCCGTTCATCGGGGTGCGGATCTCGTGGCTCATGTTGGCCAGGAAGGCGGTCTTCATATCGGAGTGTTCCTTCGCCGTCAGCGCGGCCCGGCGCATCGCGCGGGAGGTAACGGCGATAAGCACGCAGACAAGCAGCAGGGCGGCGACGGACATGAAAATTTGGATACGGGTCTGCCGCTTTATCGGGACGAGGATCGTGTCCTGATCCACCAGCGAAAAGAACTTCCAGCCCGCCGACGGGATGGTCTGGCTGTTGCAGTAACGCCGCGTCCCGTCGGAACCGGCGATAAAGACCGATTCGCCGTCTTCGGCGTCAAGCAATTCCCGGTAGATACCGCCGTAACTGTCGTGGATCGTCCGGTACCGGCCGTCTTTGTCCGGCATCATAAGGGGGTCCGGGTGGACCAGGATGATCCCCGTGGCGGCGTCCACCAGGAGGGCGGCGCCACGGCCTTCGGCAATAGGCGTCTCGTTCACGATTCCCTGAATGTCGCTCAGGTAAATGTCGGCCCCCGCCACCGCCAGCAGTTCGCCGTCCCGCAGAATCGCCTTGGACACGGTTATGCAGACCCTGCCGGATTTCATGTCGTTGTAGGGGTCGCTGATAAAGACCCTGCCGGGATTTTCGGCCGCCCCCCGGTACCAGTCCCGCTCGTCGGCGCGCCAGCCTTCGGGGGCCTCCCAGCCGCCGGGCAGCCAGAGTACCCCGCCGGGGTAGCCAAGGTACATCTGGAAAAAGGACGTGTCGGAATTTTGGTAGTGGCTTTCGATGATGGGCTGCATCGCCTGTTCGTCGTAGGCGCCCATGATCCAGGCCAGGTTCCTGGCCGCCCCGTTAAGGTAGCCGATCTGGCTTTCCAGCCAGCCGTTGATCCTGGAAACCGCCAGCGACCCCGAATATTCGACCCTGCCCAGGGACTGCCCCGTAAGGACGTTGCCGGTAAACGCGGTTTGGGAGATGGTCGCGATCCCCAGCACCGCGATACTGGCCGCCAGGGCCACCACCATAAGCCTGAACCTGCCGTCTTTCGGCGCCGCGCCCAGGCCCGCGTTTTTATGTAAGGCCATTTTAGGATCGTAAGCCAGGAAGGCGGCGTTCACAAGCGGCCCCGGCGGTCTGCATGCGGCGGTTTGGCGGGATGCGCGACAGGCCCCTATGCGGCGGGCCCTACGCGGCAGGCCCCTGGCCCTTGAAGGCGATCCGGTTCCGGCCGTTTTCCTTGGCGACGTAGAGGTACTTGTCCGCCTGCTGGATAAGGTCCATGTAGTCCCCGTTCATGGCGGGGACAATCGAGCTGATCCCCGCGCTGACGGTAATGGAGGTGGGCTCCCCTTCGGGGGTATAGACGATCCCGCTTTCTATGTCCCGGCGGATAGCCTCCGCCACCTTTACCGCCCCCGCCGTGTCGGTATCGCCCAGAAGCACGGCAAATTCCTCGCCCCCCAGCCGGGCCGCCATGTCCGACGGGCGGTGGAGGTTGTCCATAAGCACCTTGCCGATAAATTTGAGCAGCCGGTCGCCCTGCGGGTGGCCGTAGGTGTCGTTGTATTTTTTGAAGTTGTCCAGGTCCAGCATCAGTATGCTCATGCAGGATTTGTGCCGGTAGGTACGCCGCCACTCCTCCTTGATCCGCATGTCAAAAAAACGCCGGTTGGGAATGTCCGTAAGGGCGTCGATCATTCCAAGCCGCTCGATGGTGCGGATATGCTTGATCAGATCCAGTTGGATCCGTATGCGGGCGGTGACAATGGCGTTGTGGAAGGGCCGGGTAAGGTAGTCAACCGCCCCCAGCCGCAGCCCCCGTTCCTCGTCTTCCACGCTGGCGTTGCTGGTCAGCAGGATCACCGGGATATCCCGCGTCTCGTCCAGCTCCTTTAATTTCTGCAGCAGGTTAAAACTGTCCGTACCGCCCAGACGCAGATCCAGAAGGATAAGGTCCGGCTTGCGCTCAAGGACGGTGTTCACAACCTCCGCGCCGCTGGGGATAAATTCCAAACGATGTTCGGTTTGGAGGATCTTGCCCAGGTCATCGCGGTTGGATGCCTCGTCCGTAACTACCAGAATATAAGCCTGGCTCTGCTCTTCCATCTCGCGCCCTCCGAATCACCCGCCGCCGCCCCTTTGCAGCCGTAAAACCTTATGAAACCCATCTAGTATAATATTTTCCGGCGGGGATGTATACGCTGCGGCCAGCGGGTCGCTGCGTGCCGGCTGGCCGGGCATAGGCCCCGGAAGGGCATTCCGGGTATACTGGCCCACAGGAGCAGATCCACAGGAGCAAACCATGAAGAAATTCGCGTTTATCGGCGCCGGAAGTTTCGGTTTTACCAGGACTCTGGTAAAGGATATTCTGACCTTCGATGCCTTCAAGGATGCCGTTATCGCCCTTATGGACGTGGACGACGACCGGCTTGCGTATATCACGAAGGCGGTTGAAAAGATCGTCAAGGCCGGGAACTACGGCGCCAGGGTTATTTCCAC
>JAISMQ010000009.1 GCA_031276685.1 Treponema sp.
GCAAAAAATGAAAAAATTTAAAGGGCAGAAACACCCAAATACCCGCCGGGCTTTCCGCTGTTGGCGCCGGTTCTTGGGCAGGGGCGCGCCTGGCGAAAACGCGGCAGTCTGCTAGCCAAAAACCGTAAAAACCGCCATAATCGTCCATTATGCTTGTTGACATGCCGGTTTCCGAACTGCTTACGTACAAGGGCCGCAACCCGCGGCCCGCCGATCACGACGCCTACTGGGGCCGGGCGCTGGGGGAACTTGACGCCCAGGACCTTAGGCCGGAGCTTGTCCCCGCGGGCTTTTCCTGCCCCTACGCCGACTGCTTTGACCTCTGGTTTACCGGCGTGGGGGGCGCGCGGGTCCACTCCAAGTACCTGCGGCCCAAGGCGGCGGCGGGGAAAACCCCCGCCGTTCTTAAATTCCACGGCTATTCGGGCAGCGCCGGGGACTGGTTCCAACTGCTCCCCTACGCTGCGGCGGGGATGGCCATCGCCGCCATGGACGCCCGGGGCCAGGGGGGCTTAAGCGAGGATCCGGGGGGGGTTACGGGCAACACCCTCAACGGCCACATCATCCGGGGCCTGGGCGGGAATCCGGACAAACTGCTGTTCCGGAACATCTTTCTCGATACGGCGGCCCTGGCCAGGGTCCTGGCGGGTTTTGACGAGGTTGACGCGGACCGCATGGGCGCGTTCGGCGGCTCCCAGGGCGGGGCCCTTACGGTGGCCTGCGCCGCCCTTTACCCGAATCTGAAAAAAGCGGCCCCCTCCGTCCCCTTCCTCTGCGATTACAAGCGGGTCTGGGAGATGGATCTTTCCAAGGGGGCCTACCAGGAACTGCAGAACTACTTCCGCTATTTCGACCCCCGCCACGAGCGCGAAGACGAGATCTTCGGCACCCTGGGGTACATAGACCTCCAGTTTCTGTCGCGGCGGATCAAGGCGGAAGTGCTGATGTTCACGGGGCTTATGGATACCGTCTGCCCGCCTTCAAGCCAGTTCGCCATGTACAACAACATTACCGCGAAAAAAAGCGTGCGCTTTTACCCCGACTTCGGCCACGAAGGGCTGCCGGAAGCGGACGATCTGGTCTTCAATTTCTTGACGTCCCTGTAGACGGGGGAATGATTATGGGAATGTTATGCAGATCCGTTGATCTGATGCAGGAAGGGCGCCGGCGCGGTTACGCCGTTCCGGCCTACGACACCTTCAACTACGAATCGACAAAAATGGTGTTTGACGCGGCGGAAAAGGCCGGAACCCCGGTGATCGTCATGTACTACAACGACGGGTACATACCGATAGACACCTTCGCCGTCATGGTAAAAAACCTGGGGGCCAGGAGTTCCGTCCCCTTTTCGGTGCATCTGGATCACAGCCCGGATTTTGAAACCTGCATGAAGGCAATCCGCTGCGGGTTCACATCGGTTATGCTCGACGCCTCCAAGCTGCCCTTTGACGAAAACGTGCGGGAGACCCGCCGGGTTGTCGAGGCCGCCCACGCCATGGGTGTCGACGTAGAGGGGGAGCTGGGAATCGTGGGCCGGGAGGAAAAGGTTGACCGGGCCCGCTTTACCCAGCCCGAAGAGGCCCGGCGTTTCGCGGAGGAAAGCGGCGTTGACAGCCTGGCGGTGGCTATAGGGAACAGCCACGGCGTCTACATCGAAGAACCCCGGCTGGAAACCGGACTCCTTGCGCGGATCGCGGCGGAGGCGGGCCTGCCCCTGGTGCTTCACGGCACCTCGATGATCCCCCCGGACCAGCTTAAAGAGGCCGTCCGCCGGGGGATCACCAAGACCAACATCGCCACAGAGTACCTGATGTACTACCGCGACCAGATCGCGCAGGCGCTGGCCCGGGACAAGCCCCCCAAGGTAGTCACGGCCCTGCTGGACGCCGCCTACGAACCTGTGACGGACTTTATCGCGGAAAAGATGAGGCTGCTGAACCCCGACGGCCTTAGCATACTCTGACCCGCGCCGTTCAAGGCGAACTACGGCTCGCAAGACGAACTACGGCTCGCCCGGCGAACTACGGTTCGCCAAGGTACTGAAGCAGGCCCAGCGCCTCAAGCCGCCCGCGGTGCCCGGCCAGGCGGCCGAGGAAATCGTCCAGCCCGGCGTTCCCCGTCCACAGGGCTTCCGCCAGGGCGCAGATCCGGGGGAAGATCATGTACTCCGCGATCTTCCCCGCGTAGACAAGCTCGGACCACAGGTTCGCCTGCGCGCCCAGGACAAGGCCGCGGGCCTCCTCCCCCATGCCGGCAAGGGGGTCCAGAGCGTAAAGCTGGGAAACCCGGGAGACCCCGAGCTGGCCCGGCTCCTCCGGGTCGTCGCGGTGCTTGTAGTCCAGGTAGCAGCCTTCGGGGTTGGGGGACAGGCTCACCTGCCGGCCGCGCCGGACAGCCTCGGCGCCGCCCGCACGCCCCCGCCAGGACATAACCGCCACGTTTTCCGGCAGGCGGTAGCGGGGGCTGTCCTCCAGCACCTCGTCCCAGCCGATGGCGATCTTGCCCCGCTCTTTGAGCATCCCGGCCAGTTTTACGGTGATCCAGCTTTGAAGCTCCCTGGCCTCGCCCAGACCGGTCTCGCGCAGCCGCTCCCGGCACTTGGGGCACTCGTTCCAGCGGTTAAAGCGTACCTCGTCCCCGCCGATGTGGACGTAGCGCGAGGGGAAGAGTTCCCCCAGCGTGTCGAAGACCGCCGCCGCCAGATCGAAGATCCCGTTGTTCCCCGCGCACAGCACGTCCTCGAATATGCCGAAGCGATCCTCCCCGCGGTAGGGCCCCCCGGTACAGCCCAGCCCCGGGTAGGCGGCAAGGATGGAACCGGCGTGGCCGGGAAGGTCGATTTCCGGCACCA
>JAISMQ010000017.1 GCA_031276685.1 Treponema sp.
CACCCTCCCCTGCGGGCCGATAAGCGCCCCGCAGCTTAGGAAATCGCCGCCCGAAACCAGCGGGAACACGAGAAAAGTCCCTTCGGCGGGGGCTTCCAGAACGAATTCGGCCCCCAGGGGCAGCCCGTTTTTTACCGGGACGCCGCCCAGGACAAGCGCCTCGCCCCGCGCGGCCAGGATCCGGTTTACCCGCGCCGCCAGTTCCCGGTTCCGGGGGGCTTCGGTAAAGAGCCAGAGCAGCCAGCCGGCCAGGAGAAGGCCCGCGATCCAGGCGGCGCATACGGCGGTGTTTTTAAGGTCCCTCATCCCCGGTCCCCCGGCATATAACGTTCCGCGGCGCGGATCAGGGGGGTCAGGGCGTTGCCCAGGGCTGCGGCCGGGAAAGCGCCGTAGAGCTCCCCCCCCGGGTAGCGGAACAGAAAGGCCAGAACCGCCGACAGGACGGTACCCAGCAGCATCCCCGAATAGGTCTTTGCCCCGGTTACCGGGTCGCAGGCCACGAGGAAGGCCGCCGCGAAGGTTCCCCCCGAACAGAGGCAGTACAGCACGTCCCCCTCCCCCAGGCCGCCCCCCCCGGGGAGCGCGCCGAAGGACCGTACCAGCAGGGCATACGCGGCCAGGTACAGGCCGGGAATCCAGATCCGGCTGACCTTGACCGCCGCCAGCAGGACGGTCCCCAGGATCAGAACGGGGAGCCCCCGGTCGGCGATGATCCCCCCCGGCCCCGCCCCCAGCAAAAGGTCCACGTAGCCCGGCGGAAGCTCCGCCCCCGTTACCGCGAAGACCGTCCGGTTGAGGAAGGACCTGATGGCGGTATCGAGGGCCCCGCCGGGGCTTATGGGCTCGGGGGATTCGGAGAACAGGGCGGGCCAGGAAAAGCGGATAAAAAGCCAGGCCCCCAGGGCCGGGTTCAGCCAGTTGGCCCCCAGCCCCCCGAAGCTGTACTTTACCACCAGCATGGCGAAAACCGCCCCCAGCGCGGCGTAGAGGGGGTTCGCCGTGTGGGGGAGCAGCAGGACCAGGACCATGGCGGAGGCTGCGGCGCTGCCATCGGCAATACTGCCGCCTGCAATACTGCCATTGGCGCTCTGGCCCCGGAGCCTGCCGAAGTGCAGGGCCAGGGCCTCCGCGCAGAGCCCGGCGGCAAGGGCGGCAAGGGCCGTGTTCAGGGAGGCGAAGCTGTCGGACAGGGCCGAGTACAGAGCCGCCCCCAGGGCGCAGCCTGACACCAGCCACATCCGTATTCCCGTGGACCGCGCCAGGTTTACCTGGGGCCGCTGGTTCGGAACGGGCATCACGAAGCCCCCTGGGCGGAACAGATCGCCGTCGCCAGGGGAAGCCGGGACGGGCAGACCAGCTCGCAGCAGCCGCAGCCGTGGCAGCCCCAGCCTTCCGGGGAATCGCGGCCGATCCTCTTGTAAAGCTCCTCCGGGTCCAGCCCCACGGGGCAGACCGCCCGGCATTCCCCGCAGCCTATGCAGTTCCGCGTGGTAAAGAACCCGGCCCGGCTGTCCAGCATGGCAAAGGCCGCGTAGGTTGTTTTTAGCACCGGCTCGTCCAGGTCCGCCACGATCCTGCCCTGCAGCGGGGATCCCCAGGCGGTACGCCGGGGTTTGCCCACGAAGCCCCCACATTCGGCGAAAATATCGCCGATACGGGTCCCTATCCGCGCCCGCATCACCTGGGGGTTCTTAATCGCCGATCCCCCCACGGCGATATAGCGGTCAAGCACGGGCTTCCGCAGCCGCACCGCGTCGTAGATAGCCGCCAGCGTGGCGGGCCCCAGGATCAACAGGGAACCCAGGCTGGCCATCTCCCGCCGCTCGTAGTTCCGCAGGGCTATCTCCAGTTCCCGGCAGTTCCGCTGGGGGTAGCGCGCCCCGGTAAGGACGAGCGAAACAGGTATGGGGCCGCCTTCGGTAAGCATGCCGCCGATCTCCTGGAGGAACAGCTCCCCCAGTTCCTGCTCCCGGTGGGAAAAGGCGAAAACGATGCGGCGCACCCCCGCCATTTTCGCCGCGATAAGGCTCCCCTCCGCCACCGCCGTGCTCCGCTCCCTGCACAGGGCGTAGTCCGCCGCCAGCCAGGGATCGTCAAACACGCAGCGGACCACCAGGGACCGGGGTTCCTTCCCGCCGCTCCGCAGCGCCAGCAGGTCCGCCAGGGGGCGGCCCGATCCTTCCATCTCCACAACCCCGTAATCGGACGCGATACGCCGCAGCTCGTGGGAGGAAAGCCCCTCCCAGGGGAAGATCTCCTCCCGCTTCCCCAGCTTTTCAAACGTGCCGCCCATACGGATGACCAGCGCCTCGATCTCCTGATCGCAGGCATTCCTCCAGGAAACCCGGCGAATCACCTTGCCGGGGACCGTAGCGTGGACGTTGACCTGCCCCCAGCCGATAAGCATCCCCTCCTTTACCGTGTCCCCGACGGACACCACCGGCTGGACCCGGCCGCCCCCGCAGTGGACCAGCGGGACAACCGAAACAGCGGGGAGGTAGGCGACCACGCTGGAATCCCGGCGGGGGGCCGTATGATCTTCATAGGAAAGCCCCCCTCGGGGGAAGGAATACACTTTCATTACGCGGCTATCCGTTTACCACCATAAGCTGCGGCCCCCTTCCCCCCGCCGGCGGGCAGCGCGAGCAGGCCCAGGGCCAGGAACGGCGGGATTATCGCGATCCAGCCGCCGGAATTCCAGGGCGGGGCCGCCGGGACGGCCCATCCGGCCAAAAAATCGGCCAGGTCCGCCAGGGGGAAGGGGGGGATCTCCGGCGCCGCCTCCGGCGGGCCCGGCAGGATCCCCTCCACCAAACCGTCCTCCCCCACAGTGTAACGGAAATACGGCGAATCGGCAAAGGCGGCGCCCCCGCGGAGGGACCGCCGGGAAAACCCGGCCTGGTAACGGGCGTGATCCCCGTAGTCCTGCTCCGAAACCAGCAGGGGCCAGGGCGCCGGGGCCTGCGGCCCGCCCCAGAAACCGGGCGGCGGGTTAAGCAGGAAGGCAAGGCAGGACGCCAGCGCGAAGGGCGCCGGAAGCAGGGGCCGCCCGCGGCGCGGCGGCAGGATGGGCAGCGGCACGAAGCGGCAGGGGCCGCCCGCCGCCGAACCCGGCCCTTCGCCGTGTTGGCGATGGGCGCCCCGCGCCAAAACCCCCGGCGCGGCGCGGCATACCTGCATCCCCAGCCCGCCGAGGAACAGCGCGAACAGCGCCGCGCAGGCCAGCAGGCCGGGAAACGGGGGGATACGCCCCGCCCAGATAACCAAGGCCGCCAGGGGGGCCAGCGCAAGGCAGAACGCGACGTTAAAGCGGTAGGGCGCCGCCGTGAATTTCCCGCCCCGGATAGCGCGTACCAGGAATTCCCGCAGCGTCGGGGCCAGCAGCGCGCCCAGGTACAGGGCCAGGGCCAGAAGGGCGCAGCCCGGCGCCCCCCACAGGCTGACGGCGAACAGCGCCGGGGCCAGCAGCACGAGGAGGCCGGGCCCCCGTGGGGCCGCGCTGCCGGAACCGCCCTGCGCCCCCCCCCGCCGGGGGAAGGCCCTCCCGCCGGGGCCTGCGGCCCGCGCCAAAACCAGGGACGCAGGCCAGGCCGCCGCGAAGGGCAAAGCCCAGGGCAGCGCCCAGGACAAGCCCCAGGGCAAAGCCCAAGGCAGCGCCCGGAAAACCGGGGGCCGGCCTTCCCGTTTCAGGAACAGCGAAAAGGGCCGCCCCGGCTCCAGCGCCCGCGCCACCCTCTTTGCCAGGGAGCGTTCCGGGTTCAGGGCGGCAAAGGGGCCCAGCATGGCCCGGTCAAGGGGGATAAAGAACCAGCGCTTCCCGTCCCGGTTAAAAAAATCCCGCAGTTTGGCGGCATAGCCGTCCCGCCGGGGGTCGAACGGCTCCAGCCGGCCCTCGTAGCCCTCCAGGGGGACCCGTTCCAGGCTGCCGAAGCTGTTCAGGAACACCCACTGGGAAAACTCCGACAGCGCCGGCCTGCCCAGGGCCCGTTCCAGGGCCAGGGCCGTCCCCCCGTCCGCCTCGTCAAAGGCCAGAACCGCGTAACGGGGAAGACCGGGGGAAAAGGATCCGGAAACAAACAGGGCGGCCGCTGCGGACAGGGAGCACAGGAACAAGGCGGGCGCCTGAATTTTGAGCATACGCTACAAAGACGCGAAGGCTATGGCAATGAACAAGCCCAGAAAGCACCCCACCGCGACTTCCAGCGGCGTATGGCCGTGGACTTCTTTAAGCGGGTGGAACTCCCCCTTCGTGTACTCCGACACCTGCTTCCCCAGCACGTTGAGAAGGCGCGCCTGGAGCCCCGAAGACCGCCTGACCCCCAGGGCGTCCCGGATAACCACCAGGGCGAACCAGAAGGAAATCTGGAACAGGTTGGACCCGATCCCCTCGGCAAAAGCCGTGGAAGCCGCCATAGAAGAAACCAGCGCCACGTGGCTCGACGGCATGCCCCCCGTCCGCCACACCAGCGTTTCCACCACGTCCCGGGCGCTCCTCTTGCGGAAGCGGAACAGCATAATAACCGTCTTGATCAGTTGGGCGCTTAAAAAACTCGTAACCGAGGCTAAAAAGATGGGGTTCTCTACAAACCCCTTGAACGGCAGGCCCCGCAGCGGCATAGGAAAGGGCATGCCCCATGATGTCCCAGGGCGGATTCGTTGTCAATAACCCCGGGGCCGGCGCATATACCCGCTTGACGCCCCTTCAAAACCGGGTTATATTTTATCCGGTTAGTGTAGTTAGTGTAGCCGCCCGCCCCCAGACCAGCCGGTTTCGGGCGGGCCGGACCCCCGAGAGATTAGCTCATCTGGATAGAGCGTCAGCCTCCGGAGCTGAAGGTGGCAGGTTCGAGTCCTGTATCTCTCATGGCCAAGTCCCTGTGAAAACAAGGGGCCGGCGAAAGCAGACAGACAGACGGCGGCATTTTGACGGTTATGCCGGGTACTCGTGGCGGCGTTTAGCGTCATTAATTTTTCTACATTCGTGCCATCCTTCGCTACCTTCTTCATCTCCCCTACCCCCGAACGCGTCATCCAACTCAGCAGCCATTACCCCTCGCCCATGTCCATCGATTGCTCTTCAGTCCGCTGAAATCGCCCTGCATTTCCCCCCGCGTTCCGGCCCGCGCCCCACCCGTGACGAAACAGGTAGTTTCCGAGGAATTTCAGCGATATTTGCCCAAATTGAAGCGGCTGAGGGTGTTCGGTGATATTAGTGAATCTGGGAAGCAAGCGAGAACCGGGCCGAGGCCAAGGCGATATACCGGATGCTCGGCAATGATGGCATTGACCGGGAGGAGATTCTCCGGGCGCACCGGGAAGCGACCATACGGCGCAT
>JAISMQ010000049.1 GCA_031276685.1 Treponema sp.
CTGGTTTGACACCAAAGAACTTAAAGAGTGGGCCATCGCGGGGATAGCGGAGGCCGAACAGGCGGCTTCCGGCTTTATTGCCGAAAGTGCGCGTTTTATGTGCGGCCCCAAAGACGGCAGGGCGTATGTAAACGTTTTTAACACGCTGCCCGATGATCGCACGGCAACGGCGTTTGTCGATATTGACGAACACAAAAACTACGGCGTCTACGACAAGGGCCGGGAGCTTCCCTCCCAAAAGGATAACGGAAAACTGGCCTTTGCCGTTCATGCCGGAGGGCTTTCCCGCAGGACTTACGAGATCCGGGAAAAGCCCGGCGATGTGCCGGTAATAACAGAAGTACACCGCGGGCCATACGTGTTTCAGAATGATATAATGTCCGTTACGGTTCTGCCTGACGGCAGGATCGCTTCACTGTGTTCGAAGCTGAGCGGCGAGCGCCTTAAAAAACCGGGGAACCTTATAAAGGGCAAGCTTGTCCGGGAGGATGCCACGGAAACATGGATTACCAATGAACATACCGCCGAAAGCATGCTTGTTGAAAAGGGGGTGCTTTACGACAAGATCATGATTGACGGCGCCATTGAGGATATCCCGTACCGGCTGATCATACGGCTTGCGCACGGCTGTTCGGAAACTGTGGATTTTGAACTGGACCTTGGCTTTAACATGCACGAAATCGGCGATTTTTACCACGATGAAAGCAAGCTCAACATATACTGGGACCTGAACCAGCGGCAGCCGGAAATTGTGATAGACGAGCCGTTCGGCTGGATAACGCAGCGCCCTGAACGCCCGCTGCTTGCCGCAAATTTTACCGGGCTTTTTGAAAACGGGACCGGGCTTGTATTCAGGCATACGGGGACGCCGAAATCCTGGGTCTCCGGAAGCGTGTATGCGAATTTAATCGCCTGGGGTTCAAAAAACTTTACCAACCGTTTCCACTGGTTCTGGTCCGCCGTTAATAAATACGACATGCGCCTGGACCGCGCCTGCCATTACAACTACTCCGTATCAATCGCGGAAAACGGCGCTGTTCCCGCTATCGTAAAAAGAACAAGCGGCGATATTACTCCGCTTGTCGCCCTTCGCGGCGACGCCCCGGCAGATTCAGTATCGCTGCTGACCGTCAGGAACGAAAGCCTTGTAACTACCGCCGTTGAGCCAAAGGAAGGCGGCATAGCCGTCCGTATGTACAACGCATCGGACAAACCCTGCGTGCCGGAATTTGACACATCGCTGGAATTTCTTAAAAAGACGGACGCGGCCGGGCGCGCAACGGAAAGCGCCGAAGCAAAGCCGTTTGAAATTTTCGAACTGCTGTTCCGCTAAGGCGCGGGCCGGGCGCGTTGACTCTTTGTTTCCGGCGGCATAAAATGCCCAATCTTTTTAAGGGGGATTTATGATCGCCGATTCTGTTCATTACCTTGACGCCATCCTTGATGCGATGGCCGTGAAGTGGCCGGACAACAGGACGATAAACATCGTATGCCACGGTCACAGTGTTCCGGCGGGATATTTTGCCACTCCCTACGTGAATACCCTGGAGGCGTATCCGGCGCAGTTGCTGCGCTTTATTACGGAGCGTTTTCCCTTTGCGGTGGTAAATGTAATTGTTACCGCCATCGGCGGCGAATCTTCCCCCGCCGGGGCGGAGCGGTTTGAGCGGGACGTGCTTTGCCACCGGCCGGATCTGGTTACGGTGGATTACGGGTTGAACGACCGGGGCATCGGGCTTGCGGAGGCGGAGAAAGCCTGGCGGTTCATGATCGAGACGGCGCTGAACCGGGGGTGCAAGGTTATCCTCCTTACCCCGACCTGGGATCAAACCTATTTTGCCGGGGGGGAGGGCTGGAAGCAGCTTGCGGACCACGCCGCGCAGATACGCATACTGGCGGATAAGTACGAAGTGGGCCTTGCGGACAGTTTTGCCGCCTTTTCCAAACACGTACACCAGCACGAAGATCTGGTGGGGCTTTTGTCGCATGTGAATCACCCTTCGGCAAAGGGGCACCGGCTGGTTGCGGAAGCCCTGGGGGGCTTTTTCCCTCCCCGTTAAACAGCGGGGGGCCCGTTGAACAGCAGGTCTTCCGCGCTTCGGCGCGTTTCGGCGTCAATATCGTTGTAGGGGACCAGGGCGGCGGGGTTTGCGACGGCCAGGCCGAGTCCCGCATCGGCGGCGCGGTTAAGAAACACCCCGGCTATGGCTTTGCGGACCTGTTCGTCCCCCCGGAAGCCGGGGCGGAGATTCGGGATGCGGCCTAAAATTTTGGCGCCGGGGCAGTTGTCCCGGATCCAGGCGCAGGCGCGGATAAAGTCCGGGACGCGGGGATCGTGTTCCGTAATTTCATCGGGCATTCCGGGGTCAAAAACGGTATCCTGGGCCTGAAAACCCGTATCCCGCAGTAGCAGCCAGGATCGGCGGGCCGTTTCGATCTTGCGCCCGTAGTCTTCCGCCGGGCCCCGCTCGTCTGCCAGCGCGACCACCGCCGCCGCGCCGTAGGAGCGGACAAGGCCCGCCCGGCGCAGGAATTCGTCCGGCCCCCCCGCCAGGCTGATGGAATGCGCCAGGCACTTCCCCTGGACGCATGCCAGGCCCGCCTCGATAATGTCCCAGCGGGAGCTGTCGATCATAACCGGGGTCCTGGCAATTTCCGGATCCTGCGGGATAAAGTTAAGGAAATCCACCATCGCCTGTTTTCCGTCCAGCAGGGGGTCGTCCATGCAGACATCGATAATGGATGCCCCCGCCTCGATCATTCCGGCGGCTTCCGCCAGGGCGTCATCGTAGTTTCCCTCCTGAACAAGCCTAAGGAATTCCCGGTTTTTCGTTACGTTGGCCCCATCCGCTATCAGGAGGAGTTCCTGCCCGATGGCAAGGTCCGTCAGGGCGGAAAGCCGGGCGCCGGGGACTGCGGGCCGGGGTTTTTCGCGGGGGGGGTAGCGTTTCGCGGTTTCCGCCAGGGCCGCGATATGGGCGGGGGTGGTGCCGCAGCAGCCCCCGGCGATGTTGACCAGCCCCTCCTTAAAGTAGGCTTCCATCTTCAAAGCCATGGATTCGGGGCTTTCGTCATAGGCGCCAAGCCGGTTGGGCAGCCCCGCGTTGGGGTGGGCGCTGATAAGCCACGAGCCGCCGTGCTGCGCCGAAAGGGCCCCCAGTTCCGCCACGCCGCTTTTAAGCGCCTCCGCCCCAAAGGAACAGTTAAGCCCTATCGCCCAGGGTTCCGCGTGGGCCACGGAGACGCAGAAGGCCCCCAGGGTCTGGCCGGCAAGAATACGGCCCCCGGTTTGCGCGGCGCTTGCCAGGGTGGCGGAAAGCATGATCGGAATGTCCTGCCGCCGTTCCTCGCGCAGTTTGCTGATGGCGGAGATAGCAGCCTTGGCGTTGAGCGTGTCGATGATCGTTTCCACCAGCAGAATGTCCGCCCCGCCGTCCAGAAGGCCGCGGGCGTTGTCGTAGTAGGCCCGTGCCAGTTCCTCCCAGGTAACGGCCCGCTTTTCGGGCTTGTTGATATCGGGGGCAAGGCTCCCGCTTTTCGCCGTGGGGCCCATGCTCCCGGCCACAAAGCGGGGCCTGCCGGAATCGGAAAAGCGGTCGGCCGCCGCGCGGGCCAGGGCCGCCGCGGCCCGGCTTATCTCGTAGGCAAGGCCCTCAAGGCCAAAATGCTCCAGGGAGATGGCGGTGGCGTTAAAACTGCAGGTTTTGGTAATATCCGCCCCGGCTTCCAGGTACTCCTCGTGGATGCGGCGGATCAGGTCCGGGCGGGTAAGGCACAGAAGATCGTTGCAGCCCAGAAGCTTTGCCGGATGCCCGGCGAAACGCCCGCCCCGGAAGTCCTCCTCCGTCAGGCGGTAGCTCTGGATTAGGGAGCCCATAGCCCCGTCAAGGATGATGATCCGCCCGGCGGCAAGGGCGCCGAGCCGTTCCCGAATCGCCGCCGCGTGTATTGTAGTATTCATAGCGGAATTCTACCAAAGGGGGTCTGTCTCGTATACGTCTGCCAGGGCCGGCGCAGGTACATTGAAGTTTGTGGTGGACAAGGAAAGCAGGGGGAGCAAAACGCCTATGTCGGCCACGCTTGCTTTGCGCCAGTAGGTTCCTCTTTATTCCTTGCGGTTCAGATAGCGCAAAGCTTCGGTCAAGTGTCCGGCATAGGCGTTTTGCTCCCCCCAGTCTTTAGCAGTCACCACAATCCGCAAGGCAGATACGCCGGCCCTGGCCCGTGGACAGGGTGGGGCATGGGTGGAAGGCGGAACATTGTTGTCAAGGTGTAAAACGGTCGTGGTTATATGTATTGGGTGATGGGCCGGCGCAG
>JAISMQ010000144.1 GCA_031276685.1 Treponema sp.
AGCTTTTCCCAAAACTCGGTTAGTTTTGGGAAAAGCTTCCGAAAAAGCGGTCTAAAGCCCGCTTTTTCATACAAATTCAAGGTAGCTTTCCCAAAAACTGAAGTTTTGGGAAAGCCTCATGTTTCACTTTTCGCGTGTGTCCAACCCTTGTTCGGGGGCAGGGCCCGATGCTTGCGGGAAGAAGCGCGCCCGCCCTATACTAAGCCGAATATGAGGACGGGATTTGAATACCGGCCGGGGCGCGGCCCCCTGCACCGCTGCCCGGCCCTGGCAAAGCTGCTGGGCGTAGTGGCGCTGTCGATCTTCGCCTACGGTTCCGTGCCGGGGCTTCTTGCCGCCGCGCTGCTTATTGCCGCCGCGGCGCTGGCGGAGGGTATCCGGCCCTGGGAACTTCTAAGGGGGAGCCGCCCCGTCCTCGTCCTTGCGCTGTTCTTCCTGGCCCTCCGCGCACTCGATTTTGATCCGGCGCGGGCGCCGTTCTTCCGCGTCAACGCGGCGGGGATCCCCGGCGGCCTTACGCAGGGCCTGTCCATGGCCGTGTCTTTTTCCGGCGGCGCCCTTCTCTTTGCGGTAACGACGACGGGGGAACTGCGGGACAGTCTGGGAAGGGGCTCCCGTTTCGGCCTTGCCTTTTCGCTGGCGCTGGGCTTCCTCCCCCGTTTTTTTGAAATTTGGGAGGCCGCCGGCCTGGCCTGGCGGGCGCGGGGGGGCCGGAAAAGCGCCGTCCGGATGATCGCGCTTATCCCGCCGATAGCGGAACGGATGCTTGAAACCGCCTTCGACACTGCGGAAGCCCTGGAAGCCCGGGGCCTGGCAGTTTCCCGCGCCGCGCGCGCGGAATCCCAACAAGCCGGCTGAACGCCGGTTTACCTGCGACTGCCACGGGAGGTCTGTGTGGAACCCATCATCTTAGCTTCGGGATCCCTAAGGCGGCACGACTATTTCCGCCTTTTGGGGCTGCCGTTTAGTATTATCCCCCCCAGGGTTGACGAGGGGGGCGAAGAAGGCGGGGATTCCCGCGAACTTGCGGAGAATCTGGCGATCCGCAAGGTACGGAAGATCATCGAGTACCTCAAAGGCCAGAACCCGCCCTGGATCTGCGGCGCCGACACCCTTATCTCCGTGGACGGTACCGTCTTCGGCAAGCCCGAGGACCGGGACAGCGCCAAGCGGATGATCCAGACCCTGCAGGGCCGGACCCACCAGGTTATTACCGCCGTGGCCCTGTACTCCGGCAAGGCCAATACCATCGACTGCCGGTCGGTCGTAAGCGACGTGATCTTCTGCCCCCTTTCCGCAGAGCAGGTCGAATGGTACCTGGACACGGGCGAATGGCAGGGGGTGGCGGGGGCCTACCGGATCCAGGGCCTGGCAAGCTGTTTCGTTTCCGGCATCCGGGGCTCCTACAGTTCCATCGTCGGCTTGCCCTTGCACGAATTCTATGTCATGCTCAGGGACAACGGTTACGCCTACGGGCCCTGATTCGGAAGACGGAAGTCTCCCAAAATCCGGCGGCCCCGGCAAAACCGCGAGCGGGGTTTCGCGTGGCGGGGCCCCGCACGGCGAAGGGCCTGCGGTTTTTCGCCCATTTTCCACCCCCCGGCGGGGGTGAGATACAGGGACGGTCGGCAAAAGCCGCAGCGCTGCGGGGTTCCCGTGCCGGAGTTTTCCGGCGGGGGGGACGGGCGCGGGTTTTGCCGCATGGGGTTTCCGGCCGGAACACCCCGGGAGGAGGAGAATTGGCGGTAGTTACCATGAAGAGTCTGCTTGAATCGGGGGTGCATTTTGGCCACCAGGTAAAACGCTGGGACCCCCGGATGAAGAAGTACATCTTTGCCGAACGCAACGGCATCCACATCATCGACCTGCAAAAAACCATCCAGGCGATAAAAGACGCCTACGAGGCGGTCCGCAAGACGGGGGCCGCCGGCAAAACGGTGCTTTTTGTGGGCACCAAGAAGCAGGCGCAGCAGGCCATCCAGAAAGAAGCCGAACGCTGCGGCATGTTCTACGTGAACAACCGCTGGCTGGGGGGCATGCTTACCAACTTCGTCACGATCAAAAAGTCCCTGCTCCGGCTTAAAAAGCTGGAAAAAATGGAAGTGGACGGGACCTTTGAAAACCTCACCAAGAAGGAAATCGCCTCTTTGAACAAGGAGCGGGCGAAGCTTCAAAAAAACCTGGGGGGCATTAAGGAGATGAAGGATCCTCCGGGGATCCTCTTTATCATCGACACCCGGAAAGAGGCCATCGCGGTTACCGAAGCCCAGCGCATGGGGATCCCCATCGTCGCGGTGGTGGACACCAACTGTAACCCCGACGGTATCGACTACCCCATACCCGGCAACGATGACGCCATCCGGGCCATTACGCTGTTCACCCAGATCGTCGCCAACGCGGTCGTAGAGGCGGATAACGAGGTGGGCCTGAAGATCATCGAAACCCTGGGCGACGAGGACGAAAGCATGGAGGACATCATGACCGACGCCTCCAAAAAAGAAGAGGACCGGGAGGTCGATATCGAATCCTACGCCACCGGGAACAGCCCCGCGCCGGCCGGCCGCGAGGCCCCCGCCGAAGGGGAGGAGGACGACGGGCTTCCGGTGGATATGGACAAAGTTTACGGGGATAACCAGTAGCCTTTCTAAGGAGTTATACTATGGCTGTTAGCGCGGAAGATGTAAAACGGCTCCGGGAAAAAACCGGGGCGGGGATGATGGAATGTAAAAAGGCCCTGGTGGACAGCGGGGGCGATTTTGAACAGGCCGAAAGGCTCCTCAAGGAAAAGGGTCTGGCGGCTCTGGAAAAACGTTCCGACCGCGCGACCAACGAGGGGAAGATCTTCGTCAAGACCGCGGGCAACGCCGCCGTCCTGGTGGAACTGGCGTCGGAGACGGATTTTGTGGCCCGGAACCCGGACTTTATCGCGCTGGGGGCGGACATCGCCGGGCGGGTGCTGGAGAAGGGCTACACCGGGGTCAACGACGAGCTTTCCGCCCTGGTCCAGGATCTGGCCACCAAGATCCGCGAAAACATGAGCCTTAAACGGGTCAAGGTGCTTAAAGCCGGCCCCGGCGAGTACCTTACCCAGTACATCCACGGGGACGGCAAGATCGGCGTGGCGGTCAAGCTGGGTTCGGACAAGGGGGATCTGTTCGCCGGGCAAAAGGCGAAGGACTTCGCCTTTACCATCGCCCTGCACATCGCCGCCTTCAACCCCATGGCCCTGAGCCGCGACAAAATTGACGGCGCCTACCTCAAGGAGCAGGAAGAGATCTTCCGCAAGCAGATGGAAGGGGACGAAAAACTTTCCGCAATGAAGGAATCCAAGCCGGAGCAGTTCGAAAAGATCCTGCGGGGCAAGGTGAACAAGTACCTCCAGGAAGTGTGCCTGCTCGATCAGGGTTACGTGAAGGACGAAAAGATGACCGTGGCCAAGGCCCTGGAAACATTCGGCAAGGAGAGCGGGGCCCTGGTGGATATCCGGGACTATGCGTACTTCAAGGTGGGACAGTAATGCACCCGGTACTAAGCGCCTGCGAAGAACGGATGAAGAAGACCCTGGCCAGCCTGAAGGACGGTTTTGCCGCCATCAGGACCGGCCGGGCTTCGGTGTCCCTGTTTGACAAGATCCGGGTCGATTACTACGGGAACAAGTCCCCCCTGAACCAGGTGGCCAACATCTCCGTCCCCGAAGCGCGGCTTATCGTGATCCAGCCCTGGGACAAGAACCTGATCGGGGAAATCGAAAAGGCGATCCGTACTTCGGAACTTTCCCTGAACCCCAGCAACGACGGCAAGGTGATCCGCCTGAGCATACCCCCCCTTACCGAAGACCGCCGCAAGGAACTGGCCAAGCTGGCCAAAACCCAGGCGGAACAGGGCCGGGTGGCGGTGCGGAACATCCGCCGGGACGGCAACGAGGAACTCAAAAAACTCCTCAAAGACGGGGAACTTACCGAAGATGAGGAAACCAAACACGGGGAAGAGCTGCAAAAGCTCACCGACAGCTACATTGCCAAGCTAAACCAGGCGCTGGAAGAAAAAGAGAACGAGATATTTGAACGGTAACAGCATGGATACGCGCAGCCCCGCCCATGTTGGAATTATCATGGACGGGAACGGGCGCTGGGCGCAAAGCCGGGGCCAGAGCCGCCCCCAGGGGCACCTGGAAGGGCTTAAAGCGGCAAAGCGGATCGTCAAGGCCGCCAGCGACAGGGGGATCCCCTACCTGACCCTGTACACCTTTTCTACCGAAAACTGGAAACGCGACGTGGAAGAGGTCAGCTTTATCATGGCCCTGGTGCGGCGCTACCTGCGGGCCGAACTGGACTTCTACCGGGAGAACGGTATCCGTATCCGCCATGCCGGGGATCCGTCGCGGCTCCCCCAGGATATCGCGGAGGAACTACAGCGCGCCTGCGAGGATACGCGGGATTTTAAGGGGACGCAGGTTGTCCTGGCCCTGAACTACGGCGGCCGTGACGAAATTGTCCGCGCGGCAAACCGCGCCCTGGCCGGCGCCCCCTTCGCGGACGGCGGCGCCCGCTTTACGGAGGCCCTGATCCGTTCCTGCCTGGACAACCCCGACGTGCCGGACCCGGATCTGATTATCCGAACCGCCGGAGAATTCCGCATCAGCAACTTCCTTCTGTGGGAGGCGGCCTACGCGGAGTACTACATCAGCGACAAATTCTGGCCCGACTTTTCGGACGGGGATCTGGAAACGGCCCTGGACCGCTACGCGGCGCGGGACCGCCGCTATGGCGGATTGCGCGGCGGGAAGGGGCCTGCGGCATGAAAAAGCTGGTCCAGCGGCTCCTTGTCTTTATCATCGGGCTGCCCCTGGTCGCGGGGGTCGTCCTGTTCCTCCCCTACCGCAACCACCTGGCCGTCAGCATTCTGGCTATCCTGTTCAGCGCCCTGGGGGCGCTGGAATTTACCGTCATCCTCGGCAAGAAGGGCCTGGTTATCCGCCCGGCGGAGGCGCTGGTCCTGGGGATCCTGGGGCCCGCCGCCCTTACGGCGGCCGGCAGCTTCGGCCTGCAGGCGGAGATCTTCCCCGCCGTGTACATTCTGGGGGCCTTCTGGCTCCTCGTGTCGCGGATCTTCTGTTCCGAGGAGCAACTGGCCGCCTACACGACGCGGATAGCGGCGGGCCTCGCGGTAATGGTCTACCCGGGCCTGTTCATGGCCTGGGTGGTACGCATGACCATGTTCCCCCGTGCGGGAACGGCGATCCTGGTCTTCCTCCTTATGGTTTTTATCAACGATTCGGCGGCCTGGGCCGCAGGCAGCCTCTTCGGCAAGGGCAGCCGGGGCATTGTCAAGGCCAGCCCCAACAAGAGCGTCGCGGGCTTTGCCGGGGGTATCGGCGCGTCGGTCCTTATCGGCGCGGGGGCGGACATGCTGGCGGGTTTCGCGTCAGACCTGCTGCCCCCCCCCCTGCCGGGGATCCTGATCGGCCTTTGCACCGGCCTTGCCGCGACCCTGGGGGACCTGGCCGAATCGGCAATGAAGCGCAGCTCCGGCATCAAGGACTCTGGCGGGCTTATCCCCGGCCGGGGCGGGGTTCTGGACACCATCGATTCCATCTGCCTTGCCGCGCCGGTGTTTTACCTCCTGTACCGGTTTTTCTACGCCTGACGGGCATGAAACGCAGGCTGGCGATTCTGGGGGCCACGGGGTCCATCGGCACGGCGGCGCTGGACGTGGCCCGCGCCAACGCCGAAGATTTTGACATCGTACTGCTGTCCGCGAACCGCAGCGCCGCCGCCCTGGAAAAGCTGGGGGCCGAATTCCCCCGCGCGCTGCGGGCCCTTGGCGCGGCTGACGCGGGTTCCCGCGTCAGCCGCCGGGGCCGGGAGGCGCTGCTGGCCGCCATTGGGGAGGCGGGCGCCGATATTACGGTGAACGGGATCGCCGGAGCGGCGGGGCTCCTCCCCTCCCTAGCGGCCCTCCGTTCCGGCTCCTCCCTGGCCCTGGCGAACAAGGAAACGGCGGTCCTGGCCTACCCCCTGGTCAAGGCCCTGGCGGAAGATATGGGGGCCCCCGTTATCCCGGTGGACTCCGAACACGCGGCGGTTTTCAAACTTCTGGAAGCCCACGGCCGGGACGGGGTCCGGGAGATCATCCTTACCGCGTCAGGCGGGCCCTTCCGCCGCCACAGCCTCCGGCAGCTCGAGACGGTCAGCGTGAAGGAAGCCCTGGCCCACCCTACCTGGAACATGGGCCCCAAGATCACCGTAGATTCCGCCACAATGGCGAACAAGGGCCTGGAAGTTATAGAGGCGGTCAGGCTTTTCGACATGAAGCCGGAACAGGTAAAGGTCGTCATCCACCCCCAAAGCGTGGTACACTCCCTTGTCCGCCTGGCCGGCGGGGCCCTTTACGCCCAGCTTTCCCGGCCGGACATGCGGCTTCCCATCCAGGAAGCCCTCTACTGGCCGGAAACCCCCCCGACCCCCCTGGGGGTCCTGGACCTTGCGGGGCTCCGGCTGGACTTTGAAGCGCCCGACGGGGAGCGGTTTCCCATGCTGCCCCTGGCCTACGAGGCGGCCCGGCTGGGGGGCCTTTACCCCTGCGCCTACAACGGCGCCAACGAGGAAGCGGTAAACGCCTTTTTCCAGGGCCGCGCGGGTTTCCTTGATATACCCAGGGTAGTTCGTTATGTTTTGGATCGGGACTGGGGGGGGGAACTTACCCTGGAATCAATTGCGGAAGCGGACAGGGGCTCGCGGGAACTGGCCGCCTCCCGGATAGGTGGATAGGATGTTGTGGAAAATACTGCTTGGTTTCGCGGGTTTGGGAATCGTGGTTTTCGTCCACGAGCTGGGGCATTTTCTTGCCGCCCGGCTTGTCGGTATCGACGTGGAGGCCTTTTCCCTTGGCTGGGGGAAGCCCATCCTTAAAAAAAAGATCCGGGGGGTTGAGTACCGCATCGGCCTGTTCCCCCTGGGCGGCTACTGCAAGATGAAGGGCGAAAACGAATTCCAGGAAGCCTGGGAAAAAAAGCAGGACACCATCACCCCTTCGCCGGGCAGTTTTTTCAAGGCCGGGCCATTCCGCCGCATCGTAGTGTCGTTCGCGGGCCCCTTCTTCAACCTGGTCTTCGCCGTGCTGGTCTTTTCCGTCATCTGGGGGCTGGGTTTCGAGACAAACACCCTGGAAAACCGGATCATCCTTGCCTCGGATCTGGGCGACGGGGAAGGCTACCCCGCAGACAGCGCGGGGCTTAGGACCGGCGACCGCATTATAGCCGTCAACGGCGCCGAAACCCCCTACTACCACGATGTGCGGGAACGCATCTCGACCAACCCCGGCAAGAACCTCTCCCTCCTGGTGGAACGGGGCGGGGAGCAGCTTGCCCTGTCGATAAAGCCCGAGCTGGACAAGCAGACCGGGGCCGGAAAGATCGGGGTCTACTTCTGGACCAGCCCGGTCCTGGAATACGTTACCGGAGCCGCTGCGGCGGCGGGGCTTCAAAGCGGGGACCGGATCCTCCGGGCCAACGGCGCGGATATCCCCCACACAATGGCCCTGGCGAAGATCCTGGAAGAAAAACCCCCAAGCCTGGAACTGGAGTACGACCGGAACGGAACCGGGGGGAAGGCGACGCTGGTCCCCCTCTACACCGACGCGGGGGCGGAGACCGGGCTAAGCTACCGGAGCCTAAAGTACCGGGCGCCCCCCCTTTCCCCCCCGGCGGCCCTGGCGCGGGGGATAGGGGAAACCGGGAAGACCCTGGCGGTATCCGTGGAAAGCCTTGCCCTGCTCTTCAAGGGGATCGACCTGACCCAGGCCGTGTCCGGGCCCCTGCGGATCACCTACATGACGGGGGACATTGCCGCCGCAGGCTTTGCGGAAGGCATCGGCACGGGCCTTAGCTCCCTGGCCAACTTCCTTGCCCTTATCTCCATCGCCCTCTGCGTAATGAACCTGCTCCCCCTGCCGGTACTGGACGGCGGCGCGATTGTCCTCTGTCTGATCGAGGTGATCAAACGGAAACCCCTCCACCCCCGGACCGTAAGCGCCTTCCAGACCGTGGGGGTGGTGCTTATCTTCGGGCTTTTGATCTTCGCCGTTTTTGGCGACATCCTGTTCCTGGTCCGGCGCTGACATGAAACAGAAGGGCCCGCGCCTGGTCGCGCTGTTCTTCGCCCTGTTCGCAGTCGCGGGCGGGGTCCGCGCCCAGGAGGAAAACGGCCACTGGGTTTTTCAGGACATCACCCCCGGCCCCCACCGGGGCGCGGTGAACAGCCTCCACTACGACGGGGAGCGGCTTCTAAGCGTCGGCGAAGACGGTTTTTTGGAACTGTGGGATCAGGACCAGGCGCTGCTGCGTTTCCAGATCAGCGGCCTCCCCATTTCCGCCGCAGCCCTCCGGCCGGGAACATCCCAAATCGCCTGTATCGAAACCGACAGCCTGGGCCAGTACCGCATCTCCGTCTGGGACTACAGGACTCTTGAAAACCTCTTTACCCTGCGTTTCCGGGATCCCGTGCAGAACCTCAGCTATTCCGCCGGGGGGAGCTACCTTATCATCTGCAGATCGGGGACAACGGGCCTTGTCCTGGTAGACGGCGACACCGGTGAACTGCTCCTCGACCCCCGGAACATTCCCGAGGACTTCCCCTCTAACGTCAGTTTTGCCGCCATAGGCCGTACCGAACGGGTCTTGCTGACCTACTCCCCGGCGGGCGTCCTCTCCTACTGGGAATTGAAAACGGACGGGGGGCTGCGCCTTGCCCCCTCGTATGACAGTTTTGCCCGCCCCCTGAATTTCGACGCCCCTGCCAGCCTCGGCTCCCCCGTCCTCTTTGGGAACAACAGGTTTTTCGCGGGCATAGACCGGGGGGGGCTGGTTATCCTGCGGGCCGACACGGGCGCCGAACTGGCGCGGGACAGTTCCGTTTCCCAGGGGCAGCTCAGCAGCCTGGGGGCCGAACTGTACTGCCTGGTAAAAACCGGCGGGAGGGCGGACGGGGTCCTCCGCTTCAGGATGGGCAGCGCCGACCGCGTCGAGCGCCGGGAGTACTTCACCCTTCCCTCCTCCACAGCCGCCAGCGCCCTGCTGCCCTTCTCCCCCGGAACCGCCGAGCTTCCCAAAATCGCGCTTGGCACTGCGGAAGGGGAACTGCTGACGGCGGACCCGCGCTATTCCCTGTACGCCGCGCAAAAACTGACGACCAGGGCCCAGACGCGGATCCCCGAAATCGCCGCCGGGGCCGGCAGCATCGCGTTCCTTACCGGGGAAGACCGCCTGGGCTATATCCCCCTGGACTTCCTGGAACTGGGCTACGGTGACGCCATAACCCTGGAACCGGCCGCCGCCTACACGCGGATTACCGTTGCAGGCGACTCCGCAGCGGGCGGCCCGGTGACGGGCAGCCTGGTGACAGGCAGCCCCGCAGCGGGCGGCCCCGCCGCGGACCGTTTTCTGCTCTGGCAGGACGGTTCCCCCCGCCCCCCC
>JAISMQ010000176.1 GCA_031276685.1 Treponema sp.
ATGCGCCATGTAGCAACTCCTTTCCCTCAAAAACGGCTTTGCGTTCGTTCGTAAGTAAAATATACCACACCGTGAAAGAAAATTCAACATGGGGGGCGAAATTTGGCGGAATCAGCGAAAAATCCCCATAACCAGCCGGCATACGCCGATTTTGCCCCTGGGTAAGGGGGACATACGGGAAAGGTAAAACGGCCCTGTGGCGGGGCCTTTCCGGGGCATTTACTCCTGCAAGAGCCGTATTTCCTCGCCGTTCCGCCCCAGGGCCGCCACTTCGCCCCGGCTTTGTTGGAATGAGCGCGTAATACGCGCTATACTGCCGGTATGACCTTTAGGATGGACAAGCTTATCGTCGTGTTCGGGGAGGCCCTGGACATTGTGGAGGGGGAGATGCTGGGCTGCAGCACCCACCACGGCAAGCGGATTGCCGCCCTCTGCGCCGCCATGGGCCGGAAACTCGGCATGGACAACGACCATCTTATCACCCTGACAAGCTGCGCCCTGCTCCACGACAACGCCCTGACCGAGTATATCCGCTCCGAACAGGGGGGGCCGCACGATCCGGCCATGAAGCTGCACTGTGAATACGGGCAGCGGAACATCGAAAACCTGGAATTCCCCGCCGCCATTAAGGACCTTATCCTGTACCACCACGAACGGGCGGACGGATCGGGGCCTTACGGGAAGACCGACTACCCCTTTGAAGCGGAAATAATCGGCATTGCCGACGAAGTGGACGTTAACTGGCACCTGCAGCGCCGTTCTGCGGAGGATCTTCCCAAAATTGCCGAATTTATCCGCGAATCGTACAGGTTTTTCCCGGAAACCCAGGCGCTTCTGCTGGAAGTTCTGGACGAAGACATGCTCCGGTCCCTGCGGGACGGGGAGATCGGCCGGACGGCGGAAAACCTTATCCCCCCCTGGGTAATGGACAGCGCCGATCCCCGGCTGCCTGACACGACCGGCTTTATGGGCCGCGTTATCGACTACAAGTCCGTCTTTACCCAGATCCACTCGACAGGGATAGTGGAGAAGGCGCTTGCCATGGCCGACTATTACGGTTACGGGGTTTCGGAGCGGAACCAGCTCTGCCTGGCGGCGAACCTCCACGACATCGGCAAGCTGGCGGTGCCCACGGCAATTTTGGAAAAGCCCGGCCCGCTGAACCGCGAGGAATTCCGGGAGATAGCCTCCCACGCGCAAAAAACAGCGGAACTGCTGGAAGCCCTGGACGGCCACGGGCTTGAGAACGTAAAAACATGGGCGTCCAGCCACCATGAAAAGCTTGACGGCTCCGGCTACCCCCTGGGCAAAAAGGCGGCGGACCTGGAGGCCAATTCCCGGCTCCTGGCCTGCCTTGACATTTACCAGGCGGTAAGCGAGGAACGGCCCTACCACCCCGCCCGGAACCACAGCGATACTATGGCGATCCTCCGTGAAATGGCGGAACACGGGGCCATTGACGGCGGGATTGCCGGGGACATCGACAAGGCCCTGGGCAATCAGCCGTAGACAAACGGCGGCGCACGAAGCCCCCGGCTGATTGAAATAGGCGGAGGATAAAAATATGGAGACAATCGTTAGAAAGCGGGGTAACAGCTTGGGAATAAGAATACCCAAGACAATCGCAAGGTCCCCACTGATAGCAGATGGCACAAAGCATTGTTTGAAACCGCTTTTGGGTTGAATTCAAAAAATACAAGTATTTTTAGGAACGGCATAATGGAGTGAAATGGAAACATTAATCATAGAACTTGAAGAAATATGGGAAGCAATAATTAGTATAAAATGCCCCACCGGGATTTTCCGGGAAAGACGGAGGGATTAAAACTCCCGCCGGAACAGTTTAACCAAATCTGCTACAGGATCGCCTTTAGGGAAGTATTCCAGGCCCAAAAAGCCTTTATAGCCCACCTTCTCAATCGCGGCAAAAATAGCGGGGTAGTTGAGTTCTCCCGAATCAAGTTCCCCCCGGCCCGGTACGCCTGCGGCGTGAATGTGGCCGATTTTATCAATATTTTCGGTTACCGTGTTGATGATATCCCCCTCCATGATCTGCTGGTGGTAAATATCGTAGAGCATTCTTACGTGCGGGCTTCCGATAGCGCTGATTATGGCAAACGCCTCGGAAGCCTGCCAGAGATAGTACCCCTTGTGATCTATCTTGGTGTTGAGGGATTCGACAACCAGCGTGACCTCCGCGTCTTCCAGCATGGGAACGCGGGTTTTAAGGCCCGCAATAATACTTTCCCGCTGTTTTTCACGGTTTTCGCCGGTATCGCTTCCCGTAAGGCCTATCAGGGTTTTGCAGCCCAGTACTTTGGCGGCTGCCAAAGATTCCATCAACCCTTTCCGGTAGGCTTCCCGTTCCGCAGGATCCGTAAGACTTACGAACTTTGTACACATCGCCGCAGGGCAGAGGCCGGTTTCGTCCGCCGCCTTCCGCAGGGCGCACAAATCTTTATCCCACCACGTCCAAAATTCAAAAGCATCGGCACCGGCGCGTTTTGCTTCCCGACTTTTTTGTGCAATATCATTGCCGGGAAATAATGATTCAACACATACCGAAAAGCGCATAATCCCTCCTTGTTATTTGCAGCGGGGTCTAATGCCCAAGCACCCGGGGCTCGCGGGGGAGCTTTAGGACGCGGAGCTTCATCAACCTCATATTCGCTGATGCACCCGCAGGTGATCATATTTTGCGGCCTGATAACATTCCAGTTGAAAGTAAGGCCGATATAGGGGGTGATCCTTCCGGCTGCCATGGGATTGATGGTCATGACCGGCTTTTTTGCCTCGTGGATTATCCGTATCACCGATTCAACTTCTACCATAACTTCACCAACTTCAACCCGCTATGGTATCGATTTCTTATTGTCCGCGCCGGGGGTATTGTCCGGCGGAATTTCCCGCTCCAACTGCTTAATCCGGCGCGAAACAAACCAGGTAATATCGTTTAAAATCCGTTTTTCGACCGTTGCCAGCGTTTCAGCCTCCGTTATCGGGCGGATCCCGACCGCAAAGAGGGCAGGAGGCTCAATTTCAAGGGCGGCGGCTATGCG
>JAISMQ010000220.1 GCA_031276685.1 Treponema sp.
GGGCGAATCCGGCTGCGGAAAAACAACCTGCGGCAGGACGATGATCGGCCTTTATAAAAAAACTTCCGGGCAGGTTTTTTACCGGGGTAAAAATATTCACGCCCTTAAAGGCGCGGAGAAGAAGGCGTATAAGAAATGTGTGCAGATGGTCTTTCAGGATGCCTATTCTTCACTGGATCCCAGAATGACCGTGGCGGATATTGTTGCCGAGGGTATTGATATTCACGGCCTCGCTTCAAGTTCCGCAGAGCGGACCAGGCTGATTCACAAGTATCTTGACATGGTGGGGCTGAGCCCGGAACATGCAAGCCGTTTTCCCCATGAATTTTCCGGCGGCCAGCGGCAGCGAATCGGCATTGCCCGGGCGCTGGCGGTTGAACCGGAATTTTTATTTCTCGATGAGCCGGTTTCCGCGCTGGATGTTTCCATTCAGGCGCAGATTGTCAATCTTCTTATGGGCCTGCAGACAGAGCTGGGCTTAACATATCTTTTTGTTGCCCATGATCTGTCGATAGTTCACCAGATTTCCGATCGCATTGCCGTCATGTATTTGGGGAATATTGTCGAACTTACCGACTCGGTTACGTTGTATGCAAATGCCTGGCATCCTTATACCAAGGCGCTGTTTTCCGCAGTACCAATCCCCGATCCTGATATCGAAGCCATTAGGGCAAAGGACAAAATTATTCTTGATGATGAATCTTTGTCCGCCTGGAAACACGGCGGTTGTAAATTTTTTCCCCGCTGCCGGCATACAATAGAATTGTGCAAGACGGAAGATCCGCTGCTTACGGAATACGCGCCGAACCATTGGGTTGCCTGTCACCTTGCTTCGGATTACAGGATTTAGTGACCATGGAGGAAAATATGAGCGTACCTGGTTTTGGCGACAATCCGGCGGCATACCGGAATTATGTGAATCGCAGGGAATTTTCTGTCGCGGATCTTAAAAAGATCAGGCCCGGATTATCGGAAGAGCCTCTGGTTGACGTAAGGATCTACGATAGTTCTATTGCTGCCGTGCCCAGAAATAAAAACGCGGAAGGCCATGACGGTGACGCCCTGCTGGTACGGGATACTGTTGCGAGGAAACTGGCGGCGGTGAATCGTGATCTTGGAGATTTCCAGGGACTGCGCCTTGGGGTTATGTCTGCTTACCGGCCGCCCAATGTACAGGCGGAAGGCTTTTCCCGGAAGAAAGAATCGCTCCGGCAGGAACAACCCGGAATAAGCGAGGACAGGCTTATTGAAGCTGCCCACCTTTTTGTTGCGTATCCCCCTGTTGCGGGGCATCCTACAGGCGGGGCAGTAGACGTGTCCCTTCTGCGGGGGAATGAAAAACTCGACATGGGCGATTCCGGCGGAATTCCCCGGCCCGGGGAAGCCGTAAAGATTAGAACTTTTTCCGACGGGCTTACCGGCGAGCAACTGTCGAATCGGTTAAAACTTAATGTTGTGATGTTCCTGCACGGATTTATACCATTCTGGGGGGAGTGGTGGCACTTTTCGTATGGTGACAGGGAATGGGCTGCCTTCCTGGGACTGCCCCAGGCCATTTACGGCGAAAAAGCTTTGTAAGGGGCGGGCAGCCAGAAACCTTGCGGGGCCGGTTGGCGGACGGAACGCCGCCAGGACACTGGTAGTTCCGGCGTTTCCCGTAGTAGACTACCCCGACAGGAGGAAAAGCTATGTCCGATTCGGGAAATCCCTGGCAAAGTCCAAGTACGGAAGTGGCGGCGGAGGAGGGCGCGCCCCGCGACGCGCTGACGCCGCTTATGATTCGCCACCTCAAGGATGCGTCCCCCTGGCTTCGTTTCCTTGGCATTGTCGGCTATATCGGGGCGGTGTTTGTTGTGCTGCTGGGGCTTGTCCTGATCGTTGCCGATCTGGGCAGTTTTTATCTGATTGATATTCTTTTCGGCGGTCTGGCCGGGGTTTTTATGGGCCTCCTGTACATCGCCATGGGGGTGGTGGCCTTTTTCCCCGCCCGTTTTACCCATAGATTCGGGGTAAAGATACGCAATTACCTGCTGAGCGGCGGGGCGCAGGATCTGGAAACGGCCTTCCGGTACAACCGGGCGCTGTGGAAGTTCAACGGCATACTGGCCATTGTGTACCTGTCCCTTGTCCCCCTGGTGGTTATCGGTTCCATGGCCGCCGCGTTTATAACCGCGTCGCAGTTTTGATACCTGGTTCCGCCCCGGTATTCCGGCCTGCCCCGGCCCTTCACGCCGAATCCCTCGATTCGGCCCTTACGGTGGAGACCCCGGAGGGGGTGGAATTCGCCCTGTTTCCGGCGGGGCCCCTTGTCCGGGGCTGCGCCTGGGGGATCGATCAGGCCGTCCAGTGGGTTCTTGTTACGGTCGCCCTGGCGCTCTCGAATTTTTTTGATGAAAATTCGGGTTCCTGGGTCCTGCTTCTGGCGCTTTTTTGTATTGACTGGTTTTACCATACGCTGTGGGAGGTCTTTGGCCGGGGCCAGAGTCCGGGCAAGCGCCTGCTGGGAATCCGGGTGGTCCGGGGCGACGGATCCCCGGTGAACCCCGGCGCGTCGTTTCTGCGGAACCTGCTCCGTTTTGCCGACACTTTTTTGTTTCTCTGCCCTATCGCGCTGGTAACTATGCTGTTGAGCCGCGCCTACCGCCGCATTGGCGATTGGGCCGCCGATACGCTGGTGGTGTATACCGCCCAGTCCCTGTCCGTTTCCGCCCTTCCGGCCCTCTCGTTTCTGCCCAGGAACCCTGGCGGGGCGGGGCAGGGGGCCGCCTCCCTGCCCGCGAACCTGGGCGGGGAAGAAAAACAGGGCATCCTGATGTTCGCCCGGCGCTATACGCTGCTGGGCCGGGCCCGCGCGGATGAAATCGCCTCCCCCTATGTGAAGGCCCTGCGGGGCGACGCCCCCGATGCCGAAAATCTGCCGCCGGGGGCTGCGGCGGACTACCTTCTGGCTGTCAGCCGGAGGCTTGCGGGGAAATGACGGAACACAGCTTTGTTGGGCGGCGGGATAAATTCTGGCGGGAATTCGCGGAAACCCTGGGCAGCGCCCGCCTGACTCAGGAGCGGGCGGGCCGTTTCCCCCAGGATTTCCGGGAGCTTTCCCAGGACCTTAACACCGCCAGGGCCCACGGATTCGATCCGGCCCTTGTCGAGCGGCTGAACCGCATGGTGTTGGAAGGCCGCCAGCGGCTCTACAACCACCGGAGTTTTTCCCCCCGGCCCATCTTGGTCTTTGTAACCCGGACTTTTCCCCGGGCGGTCCGGGCGCACTGGCGGGGTATCGGCGCGGCCTGCCTGATCTTCTACGGCCTGGCCCTGTTTTTTACGCTGCTCTGCCTTCGTTTCCCCGAAATGGCCTACCAGGTTATGCCGGGCTACCAGGTGGAATCCCTGGAGGAAATGTACAACCCCGAAAGCTCCCATTACCTTTCGCCCAGGGAGCTGGCCGGGGACGCGGATATGTTTGGGTATTACATCTACAACAATGTTTCTATCGCCTTCCGGACCTTCGCGGGGGGCATTTTGGGGGGGCTGGGGAGCCTGTTTTTTCTGGCCTACAACGCCGTATTCCTGGGGGCGGCCGCCGGCCATATTATCAACGCGGGCTTTAGAGAAACTTTTTTTTCGTTCATTATCGGGCACGGCAGTTTTGAACTTACGGCGATTATCTTTTCCGCCTACGCGGGCCTGCTTATGGGGTACCGTTTTTTTGTAACGGGCGGGCTTAGCCGGGGCGCTTCCGTCAGGCGGGGAGGGCGGGAGGCCCTTCCCATCATTACCGGCGCGGCGCTGCTCCTGGTAATTGCCGCCGCCGTCGAAGCGTTCTGGTCATCCCAGGTTATGGTGGGGGCGGGCCTCCGCTTTGCGGTGGGGGGCCTGGGCTGGATCCTCCTGGCCCTGTACTTCGCCCTTGCCGGGCGCGGCGGGGGGCGCTAGTGCTGAACAGCGGGATCCTCGCCCTTAGGCGGCGGAGTTTGTGGGAGGCGGCGGACACGGGGCTGCTCCTGTGGCGGCGGAACCTGGGCTATTTTATCCCCTTTTTCGCGGTCCCGTTCTGGATCTGCGCTTTTGCGTTTCTTTTTCTGGCGAATTCGATAGATCTGTTATCCTCGTCGTCCGGTAATTTTCCGCTGCTCTGCGCCTGGTTTCTGCTGTGGTGGCTTAACCCCCTGTTCGACAGGTTTATCCTCCACGTGGTGGCCAGGCGCTATTTCGAGCCCGGCCTTTCGTTCCGCGCCCTGTTCCGGGGTTTGTGGGGCAGCCTGTTCCGGGGCCTGGCCGGGGATCTCCTCTGGCGGCGCGCAAGCCCCTGGCGGGCGGCGGTGATGCCCCTGCGGGTCCTTGAGCGGGGGGCCGGGGGCCGGAAGATTGCGGGCGGGAAGCGCCGGAGGATCGCGGGCCGGAAACGGGCGCTGGCCCAGGGGGGGCTCCACTTCTGCGTCTTTTTGAGCGTCTGGTGTTCCCTGCTGCTGTGGGTACTTATGCTGGGGGAGATCGTGTTCATTCTTGTCATCGCCCAGCTTTTTTTCAATTCGGCCTGGAATTTCAACGATTTTTTTGGGAAGCCGGGGCTCTACATTTACACCCTCTGGTGCGCAAACTGCCTGCTGGTGGAAAGCCTGTACGTGTGCATGGGCTTTGGCCTTTACCTGAACAGCAGGGTGGAAGTCGAAGGCTGGGACATAGAACTGCTGTTCCGAAAATTCGCCGCGCGGTACCGCAGGCCCGCCGCCCTGGTCGTGCTTCTCCTTGGCCTGGGCCTGCCGCGCCTTGCGGGGGTATTTGGGCAGAGCGCCGATCAGCCGCCCGGTTCCCTGCCCCCGGGCGTGGGGGCCGCCATGCCGGCGGAGGCCCTGGAGGAGATTCTGAATCGGGACCTGGGGGGCGAAAGGAAAACCTGGGGTATCCGCTTCAAGGAGGATGAAGAAAGGCCGGAAAAGGCCGCCTCCCCGGCCTTGTCCCTGCCCTGGGGGAAATTTTTCCGGAACATCGGGGCCGTGTCGCTGCGCACGGTCCTGATCCTGGCCTTCGCGGCCCTGGCGCTGGCATGCGGGATCTTCGTGTACCGGGGGCGGGGCAGGCTGCGTTTGATCCGGCCCCCCGGCCCCCCGCCGCCCCCCGTTCCCCGGAACGCGCCGCCTCCCGAATCCCTTCTGGCGGAAGCCGGCCGCCTTTACGGCCAGGGTTCGGTGCGGGAAGCCTGGGGCCTGTGCTACGCGGCGGCCCTTGGCGCCCTTGCCCGCTACCGCCTTCTGCGCTTCCCCCCCGGGGCCACCGAGTACCGCTGCCTGGCCCTGGTCCGCCGCCACCAAAGCGGCCTGGAACGGCCTTTCGCGGATCTTATCCGCCATTGGACGGCCCTTGCCTACGGCGGGATCGAGCCCCCCGGCGGGGCCTTTGACGAAGCCCTGGCCTGGGCGCAGTCCCTCTGCGCAAGGCCCCCGGAGCCCCCCCCGGCAGGCCGCAAGCCCGGAGCCGTGTATGGCTAGGCCCCTGCCGCACGTGTCGCACAGGCCCGAAGGGGGCTACGGGGCCTTCGCCATTATCATCGTTTCCGCCCTGGCCGCGCTTGCCGTTTTTATCGCCAGCCGCCTCGAAACCTACGAGCGGACCGTCCGGGAGCCGGTTTCGGGGGAGCTGCAGGCCAACAACTTCTACGTGCTTGGCAGGTGGCTTTCCGAAAGCGGCTATCCCGCCCGCTTTTCCCCTACGTGGGCCGGGCTGGGGGCTGTCTCCCCGCAGGAGGGGGGGCTGTTCCTTATGGCCTCGCTGCTGGATTGGGAGAAGGACGGGGAAACCCTGCTGCCCTGGGTGCGGGCGGGGGGATCCCTGGTCATTTCAGTCGATTCCGCCTGGTACTGGGCCTCCGAATCCCCCCGGATCGCTGCCAACCTCGCGGCCCTTGAAGGTTTTCTTAACAGCCTGGGCCTGCTGCTCCGTCTCCCCGTTCCGACAGGCGTGGGCGAAATCTTTGACGATGATGCGGAAACCGCCGAAACTGCGGAAGATGAGGGCTGGGTGGGCGAAGACGCGGATATCGAAGTGCCCGAATACGACTGGAGCATCGGCCTGGGGCTGGCCGAAGAAGCCGGGCCGGGGGATCTGGTCCTGCGGGACGAGCGGGGGGCGATCCGGCTTGTCCGTCTGGCCCTGGGGCGGGGCCGCCTTACGGTGACCGGATCGTGCTATTTTATGTACAATTACAACCTGGACCTTGGCGCGAACGCCAGGCTAAGCTGGGAGCTTACCGGCGCTTCGCTTTCCCCGGATCGGCCGGGCATGCTCTTTGTCAGGGGCAGGCGGGCGGCGGGGGGGCTTTTCGAGACCCTCCGGGAGCGGGGGAACCTGCTGCCCCCGGCGCTTTCGGTAGCGGCCCTGGTGCTTATCGGTTTCTGGACCGTGATTCCCGGTTTCGGGGTTCGCCGGGAAGAAGAACCCGCCCGGCGCGGGGCCATAAGCGGGCGTTTCGCCGCGGAGGCCCGCTTCCTCCGCCGTTACGGCGCCTGCGGGGTGTATCTGGAAGCCTACCTGCGGGAACTGCGCCGCCGGAACCTGGCGCGGGGGCGGGAAATTCAGGAAGTAGAAGCCGCGCTGGCGGCGGGGACGAGGATCAGCCAACGAAAAATGGCCGGGTATTTGAAGAACCTAATGTCGGCCTTGGAGCGAACATGAGTGAGTATGAAGACGCCGCCGTGATTCTGGAGCGGGTTCGGGAGGAAATCGGCCATGCGTTTATAGGCCAGCGGGATCTGGTGGATCACGCGCTGATTACCCTGCTGGCGGGGGGGCATCTGCTGGTGGAGGGGGTGCCGGGCCTGGGGAAGACCCTGCTGGTCCGCGCCCTTGCCCGCGCCATCGGCGGCGATTCCCGGCGGGTACAGTTTACCCCGGACCTTATGCCCAGTGACATCACCGGAAACGTGATGCTGGATACCCGGACCGGGCAGTTCAGCACCCGCAAAGGCCCGGTGTTTACCAACCTCTTTATCGCCGACGAGATCAACCGGGCCCCTGCCAAAACCCAGGCCGCCCTGTTCGAGGCCATGCAGGAGTTCCAGGTAAGCCTTGACGGGGCCAGTTTCCCCCTGCCGGAACCCTTTATGGTGCTGGCGACGCAGAACCCCCTTGAACACGAGGGGACCTACCCCCTGCCCGACGCCCAGAAAGACAGGTTCCTCTTAAAAGTCATGGCCTCGTACCCCGATCCGGAGGAGGAAAAGGAGATGGTCCGGCGGATCCTCGACGGGTCCAGCGGGGCGGTGCTGTGCCTGGACCAGGTGAAGCCCGTTCTGGACCCCCGGGCTTTTGCGGCCCTTAGGGATCGGGCCTCCGCGCTGCGGGTGGATTCGGCCATCCTGGACTACGCGGTGCGGCTCTGCGCCGCCACCCGTTCCGATTCCGGCATACAGGCCGGCGCGGGCCCCCGGGGCAGCCTTGCCCTGGTGCGCTGCGCGCGCGCCAAAGCCCTGCTTGAAGGGAGGGCCTTCGTGATCCCCGATGATATCAGCGCCCTGGCGGCGCCGGTCCTGGCCCACCGGATCACCCTGTCCGCGGAAAGCGATCTGGAGGGCATGGGGGAGCGCCGGCTGATCGAGGATATCCTCGCCCGGATCCCCGCGCCCAGGGGCGATTTTGGTTCCGGGCGGGACCTTGACCCGTGAGGGAGTCCCTAAGGAGCGGGCCGGCTTTTTTTATCGCGGCCCTGCTCTGGCTTGGCCTGGGGGCGGGCGCTTATTTTTCCGACAGGGTGTTTCTTGTCTGGGCCTTCTGCGGCGCCGGCCTTTTGCTGCTGGCGGCCTTTGACGCGGCCCTGCTGCTCCTGTTCTGCCGCCGTTACCGGGGCAGGCGGGAAATGCCCCTTGTCTGCGCCCAGGGGGAGCCCGTCCGGGCGCTTGTCCGTGTCCAGCAGGAACGGGGCGGGCTGCTTCCCGCCGCGCTGAAGCTTTTCGACCTGTACCCCCCGGCGATGGACTCCGGCGCGTTCCCGGCCCGCCTTTCGCGGGCGAGCCTGCGGAACGAGGCGCGGGGCGCGGGGGCCGTGTTCGGCTACACCCTGGTCCCGAGGGAACGGGGCCCCTGGTTTTTCCCCGGCATGGAATTCCTCTATACCTCCCCCCTCTGTTTTTGGCGGCTCAAGGCTTTCCGCGAATTTCCGACCGGGGGGAAGACCTTCCCGAATTTTAAGAAACTCGCCGCAGGCGGCGCCCTGCGGGGTATACTGGAAAAACAGGGTTTTCAGGATATCCGGCGGCGGGGCCAGGGCCTTGAATTTCGCGATCTGCGGGAGTACCAGGAGGGGGATCCTGTCAGATCCATCGACTGGCGGGCCACGGCCCGGCAGCGGACTTCCAGCGGCCTGTGGCGCTTCATCGTCCGGGACTACCAGGAGGAGCAGGATCAGCAGGTGCTGTGCGTCCTGGACACGGGCTTCCGCCTGCGCCGGGACGAGTTCGACGCCGCCCTCCGCGGGACCATGCTGCTTGCCTACACCGCGCTTAAGCACGGGGACGCCGCCGCGGTGATGAGCTTCGGCTCTACGGAACGGTGGGTCCCCCCCCGCAAGGGCCTGCGCTATTTTTCCGTGATAATGAACCAGCTCTACGATCTGCGCAGCAGTTCCGCCCCGTCCTCCCCCTTTTCCGCCCTGGAAAGCGCCCTGGCCGCCCTGAACCGCCGTACCTTTATCGTGCTGATCAGCAACTTTAGGGAGGAGGACGGCGTGTCCCTGTCGTGGATACTCCCAAGGATCCGCCGGAAACACCTCCTGCTGCTCGTCAGCTTCCGGGAGGCGGAGGCGGAACGCCTGGCCCGCAGGACCAGCGCCGAACTGTTCCCGCAGGGAAAGGCCGCCCCCGGCCATTCGCCGCCGGAAAGCTCAGGCCAATCCCTGCAGGAAATGGCCTGGGAAAGCGCCGCAGCCTTCTCGTACCTTGCCTCCCGCAAAAGACTCTACCAAAGCTGGGAACACCAGGGCCTCTTGACGATGGAAGCTTCCACGGGAAACTTTTCCTCCGCCCTGGTAAACCGCTACCTGGATGTAAAACGTTCCGGGAAACTGTAGGCCAGGGTAAAAAGGTGAGGGAGCTGGAGGCTGCGGAGGGGGATCTGGGGCCTGCGATGGCTGGCCCTGTAATCGGGCCGCTGCTTACTTGCGCAAAGTCTCGGCCTGTTATAAAATCGCCCTCATGGTTGTTCCAGGTTCCCAGCCCCCCCCCCCCCCCCCCCTATTTTGAAAATTTCCCGGTAAAACCCCCCTCCAGACCCTGTTTGGACCTTCATTTTACCCTCTTGCCCCCCG
>JAISMQ010000240.1 GCA_031276685.1 Treponema sp.
CGGCGGCGCATTCGGGGAAGTGGGCCCAGAGGTAATCGCAAAAGCCCAGCAGCGCCTCCAATTCCCCAGGCGCGGCCTCCCCCCGCAGGATGCCCCGCAGTCTTTCCAGGGCCGCCAGCTCCCCACCGATAATTTCCCGCAGCCCTGCGGCCTTTGCCGTGTCGTATGCGGCTTCCCCCGGCTTGCCGGCCCGGTCCGCTCCCGGGCGGGGCGGGCCCCACAGAATAGCCTCCGCCTCCGCAGGGCTCAGGGCGGGGATCCCCAGGGGGAGGCCGGATCCTTCAATGTCCATAAGCCTGCTTTCGCCTGAAAATTCCCGCTCAAAAAGATCGCGGTAGTTCCGCATGGCGGGATCGCTGCGTACCTGCTGCCCGGATTTTGAGAGGGCAGCGAAGGCGCCGCCGCGAAAGGCGGCGGCCTGGTTGAAAAGGCCCCGGAAGCGGTTCTGCCCCCGCAGTTTTTCCCGGTGTCCCGGCGTGGAACGGGCGTGGTAGCTGTCTGCGGTAAAGGAAAAATCAAGGCCGCAGACGATCACCGGCCCCGCGCCCAGCTTTAGAGCCGCCGCCACGGCGCTAAGGCCCACAGAACCGAGGGGGGGGGAGCGGTCCGGGAGAAGCCCTGCCGCTTCCAGGCGCCTGAAGAAGCCCAGAGCGGTCCAGGGGGTAAAGAAGGTGTAACAGGGCCCCCCCAAAACCCCCGCCGTGGCGGGGAGGGCGGACAGATCCATGGCCAGCGGCGCCCCCCAGCCCTTCGCGCCGACAAAATCCCGCAGATTCCAGTGCTGGCTTTCCAGGGCGATAACAAGGTCCGGCCGTATGTTCCGCGCCCTAAGGCTGGGGATTGCCGTGTCCACGCAGACGATACGGCAGGGCCGTTCCCCCTGGGGCCGCGCCCCCAGGGTATCCAGAAAGCCGTCCAGCGAAGGCCCCGCCCCCAGAACCAGGATCGGCGCCGTTCCAAAGGAGAGGGCGGAAACCGGGGGGCAGCGGGGGATGAGGGCCAGGTTGCGGATAAAATTCCGGGCGTAACGCCGCCCCAGCTTTACCAGGGTCATGGCGTTGGCCCAGTCCGTGGCAATGTCGGCGCGGAGGGCTTCCGCAAGGGCGGCGTACAGTTCCGGGTAAAGCTGCCATGCCCCGGAAAAGCGCAGGACCTCCAGGCGGCGGAAGCGGCGGCTCCCCCAGCGCTGCCGGGCGAAGGCGCAGAGCCGCCCCGCGCCCTGTTCCGCGCTCTCGCCCTGGCCGGCTTCGCCGATGCCCAGCAGGGACAGGCGGGGATTGCCGAGCAGGGGGGGAAGCGCGCTACCGGCCCCGTCCAGGGACAGGGCCAGCAGTTCCCGGTCCGCCTCCGCGCAGAGGATCGCCGAATCAAGCCCCCCGGCTTCGATCCGCTCCAGAAGCCGGGACAGACCGTAGCCGAACAGGGGGGAGGGGCAGAAGTAGAGGGTAGAATCGCGGAGCGGCGCGGCCTCCGCCGCCCTCTCCGCCTGGGCGACCGGATCAACGGTGGAAAGCAGGGTCTTTCCCCGGTAGCAAACGGAAAAGCCCCGCCGCGCCTCTGTCCGGCGGGGGTGGTCGGACATCAGTTCATCAGGTAGCGGCTGTAGGTCTCCCAAAACTGGTCCTTCAGCTTCGGATTCTGGGTAAAAAAGGGCTGGATGGCGTCATTGGCCTCATGGGCAAAGTACTGGAACGTAAGCTTGATATTTTCGGCGTTTTCTTCAGGCGATTCTGCGGGTTCGGCCTCCAGGGGAAGGAGGATCAGCACCTGATCCCCCAGCTCCAGGGGTTCGGAAACGGCGCCCAGGGGGGTGGAAAAGGCGGTCTGCCAAAAACTGTCGGTTACCGCGAAATCTGACAGAACCGTATCGCTAAAGCCTTCGATACCCCCAAGCCGGGGGAAAAAGGGCAGGTTGCCGTAGTTGATCGCCAGGGGGCCGAAACTGAATTTTTGCAAGCCCGCCTCCTGAAGCGCCTCGTCAAACCCAATACCCTTGGCCCGGATTCCTTCCGCCAGGCCGGCGAAGTAATCCACTACCCGGCCCCGTTCAAACAGGAGCAGGTAGGACCGGATCTTTTCCATTTGGGCGGCGTCGGCGGTGTCCACGGCGACGGGGTCTTCTTCGGCCCGGAAGAAGATCCAGCTTTCCCCCGCGCTTACAAGGTCGCTTATCTCACCCTTCCTCAGGGCCAGGACCTTCTCCCGCGCCGCCTCGTCGCTGATGACCGTGGCCAGCTCATAGGCCATTTGTACGCCCATATCGCCCCCGCGTTCGGCATAGGCGTCCTGGGACTGGTTCCGCGCGGCGTCCTCGAAACTCAGGGTGCCGTCTTTTACGGAGGCGAGGATCTGCCGGGCTTCCCGCTCGCCGGAGCTGACGGTGATCCGCGAAAAGTGGACGGACTTGAACAGGGCGAAATTCTGGGCCACGTAGGTTTTTAGTTCCGCCTCCGGGTAATCCGCCAGATTGTAGGCCGCCCCCTCAAAGCGGCGCTGGGCGGCGGCCATCCCGACCACAAAATCAGCTTCCCCGGAGGGCCTTAAAAGCTCGTACTGGTCCCGCAGGTATGCTTCGGTGATGATCTGCTCCTGCGCTTCCCGCCATATAGCTATTTTTCTGGCATTGCTCAACTGGCGGTAGCTGGCCGCGTCAAAGCGCCCGTTAATCTGGAACGCCTGGGCTACTTCCCGGTCAACCTTTTCTTTGGACGGTTCGTACCCGGCCTTGCCCATTTCGTGGAGGATCCCCGTGTGGACCACGGCGGACTGGAAGGCGTTCCACCAGATCTGGAAATTGACATAAGCGGCGTTTTCCTCGCTGTAGGTACCCTGGTTGGTCTGGACAAGCTGCTCGTGGACCAGGGCGAAGTAATTGCCCGGACGGTAGCTTATGGGGGTCTTGTCGTAGTAGCCAAAGGTATAATCCGCCCCAAAACCGCTGATGTTGGGCACAATGGCGGGGACAAACACAAAGGCGACAATTACGATGATAAGAACCACCACAGTCCCGATAAAAACGGCCGGATTCGCCTTGAAACGGCGGACAAGCTCCGATTTCGCGGAATCTTCCCCATTGGTTGGCTGTTTCTTTACCTTCATTGCCATAAAAAATCACACCTCTTGCCTGAATTTCAGTATCCAGAACCACCACTGTAACGAAAGCGGGCCCGATAGTCCAGCCGCCGCGTTGCCTCATTGAAAATGTAACCCACAAGACCCTCAGATCGGAAGAGCACACGTCTGAAC
>JAISMQ010000245.1 GCA_031276685.1 Treponema sp.
GACCAGAACGAAGGCCGCGCCCTGCTCCAGCGCCTGCTGGGGCGGGAGAACCCCTCCCCCGACATCGTCCGCCTTGCCGTCCAGGACAGCGTCAGGCGCGGCGACTGGCAGGCCGCCCGGGACCGCCTGGCCCCCCTTTTGCAGGACAGCCCCCAGGATCAGGACCTGCTCAGCGCCTACGCCATAGAACGGGGCCTGGGGAACAACGCCGCCGCCCTTGCCTACGCCCGGGAACTCTACGAAAAGAACCCCGCCGGCGACGACGGGGCGGCGGCCTACATCTCCGCCCTTATCGAAACCGGCCGCCAGGCCGAGGCGGGCCGCCTTATCGAAAGCCGCCTGGCCTCCAGTACCAGCGACACCCAGAAAAGCCGCTACTACTACCTTCGCAGCCGCATCCGCAGCGCCGACGACCAGATCGTGGCGGACCTGCGGGCCAGCCTTTTCGCCAACCCCCGGAACCTTGATTCCATGATCGCCATGTTTGAATTCTACCACTTCCGCCGCCCGGAAAAGGCCCGCGCCGTCATCTACCTGCGCCAGGCCCTGGCCCAGGACCCCGGCAACGCCCAGCTCCGCCGTTACGCGGAAGAGTACCCGGAAGTTCTGAACTAGCGGCCCAATGGCGGCCCGATTAGGCAGGCGGCGTTTTGGATTGATGCTTACCCGCGTGTTTTGGCGGGCGGTTTCCTTCCGTCAAAAAGGCCGCAGGCCAGGTAGTACTTTATGTCGGCGAACCAAAGGCGCATCCTCTCCCGGTCCAGGGCCTTTCCGGCATACGCCTTGAAAGGATGCCGGATCGCGTAACGGAGAATCCCAAAAAGCTGGGACGGATCCATAAAACATTCCCAGTGACATTCGCTGCAGAACGGCTTCTGGTTTTTGGCCGATTTTCTAAGCTCCGCCACGGAGGCCCCCATGTCTTCGCCCCCCCGGTAGCCGCAGGGGTAGATATGGCCGTCGCGGCTGTCCATGTAGAAGTAGCAGATCCCGCCGAGGCAGGGGAAAAGAAGTTCCCGTGAATTTTCTCGGGAAAGGGCGTAAAGCACCGAAAGCGGGGTGAAGATGCGGATAGATTTTCTAAAGTCCGGTATGGTTTCGAGCAGCGCCCTGAATACCAGGCGGAGTTCCCGCCGGGAAAAACTCACCATAATGTTGTCCGATATGGCCCCGTAGGCGGCCTTCCCCGTTCCCGCGCTTTCAAAACTCATGGGGTAGCAGACATTGGCCATGGTAAAACCCATGCCGGCGGCCTTGGCAAAAAAGGCGGCGAAGCCCCGGCGGAAACTTTCAAAAAAAGCGCCCCCGTCTTCCGCTTCGCCCAGGGGCGGGATCATCTCCCCGGCGATACAGCGGTTTATCCCCAGGTTGGCGGCGGGGTAAAGGCCCCGTGCGTGGAACTCGGGCAGCGCCCTGGTGATGCCGCCTATCACCCCCGGAAGGCCGCGCAGCCGCTCGTGGGTTTTGGTGTCCGCAGAATCCATGCTGATCCAGAAATTCCGCAGCGGGCTTTTCGCCAGCGCTTCGATAAAGGGGATCAGCCGATCCGGCCCCTCCGCGCCGGGGACGAACATGTACCCGTTGGTGCCGCTTCGCAGGCAGGGGATCTTCAGGCTCCCGGCGTAATCCAGCAGCGTTAGTATTTCCGGAATGTTGATAAAAGGCTCGCCGCCCGTAAAGGATACCGCCGCCACGCCGTGTTTGGCGCAGTCCCTCAGCGCCTGTTTAATGGTTTCCGCAGGAAGTTTGACGCGGCTTATTCCCGCTTCCCGGCGCATGCCGCACTGGGGGCAGCTTCCGTTGCAGTAATTGGTTATCTGGATGACAAGCTGGCCGGGAAGCCGCGGGGGCGGGGCAAAGGCCAGTGCGAGAAATTCGCTTAGCAGGGCCATTACGATGCCCGCTTCCAGTACCGCCGCCGCTGTTCTTCAATGACCTCGGTATAGGTGCTTAAAAGCCCGTCAAAGACGCGGTTCCAGTCCCGGGCCAGGGCGGTTTTCCGGGCCTGTTCCGCCAGGCCCCTGCGGAGTTCCGGATCGTGCATAAGGGTAAGCAGGTTTTCCAGAAAAGCTTCCCGGCTGCTCCCGGGGCAGAGCAGGGCGTTACGCCCGTGGGAAAGAAAATCCGTAACGCCGCCGCTTGCCACCCCCGCTACCGGCAGGCCCGAAGCCATGGCTTCCAGGGCGGCGTTGCCAAAGGTTTCGGTCCCCGACGGGAAGGCGAAGCAGTCCGCCGAAGCGTAGATCTCCGAAAGTTCCCGGCCCCGTTTGAAGCCCGTAAGAACCGCGTTGGGCAGTTTTTGTTTTCGGATCGTTTCGGCATAGGGGCCGTCCCCGGTAAACACAAATACTGTTTTTCCCGGAAAACGGCGTTCGGTTTCGGCGGCGGCGTAGATCAGCATATCAAGGTTCTTTTCCGGGGAAAGGCGGCCCGCGTAGAGGAATATGAATTTGCCCTTCCCAATCCGGTTCCGCAGATCCTCGTTCCGGTATCCGGGATTAAAAAGCGCCGCGTCTATCCCCCGGGACCAGAGCCCCAGGTTCCGGTAGTGCCTGCGGGAAAGGTCGTCCAGGGTATGCCGGGAGGGCGCCAGGATGCGGTGGGCGAAGCGGTAAAACCAGGCGAGGTACCGTTCCAGTACGGGTTTAAACGCCTCAAGGTCAAAGTAACGCAGGTAGTCGCCGTAGTTGGTGTGGTAGCTCATAACCAGGGGGAGATTCCGGGCCAGGGCGTAACGCATGCCCCGGAAGCCGATTCCCAGCTCGGTGCTTACGTGGACCAGATCCGGCTTAAAGCTGTCACAGATCTCGTCAATTTTCCAGAACGCGGGAAAAGCCAGGCGGCTCTCCGGGGAAAGCGGCGTTTTCAATCCCTTGAAGCGGTACAGGTTCCGGTCGCCCGAAGGCATGTTCCCCGGGCCGGGAGGCGCGCCTTCGTATTCGTAGGCCGGGGCGAAAATCCTGTGGCGGATACCTCTGTCGCCCAGGTAGGCCCCAAGCCGGGACAGGGTATTGGTGACGCCGTTCACTTCCGGGCTGTAGGTATCGGTAAAGTACGCAATTTTCATCGATCCTCCCGTAGGTATGTCAGACAGGTACACTGTGCGGCCCGGATATCAAGTGCGCGTTAAGGCAAGGCAAACAAACGGCAAATTTTGAATGGGGCGGCCCTCTTTGTCCTGGGCCTCTACGCGACGCGGGGGATTTTCCCAAAAATGAAAGGGCGCGGATCACCCCGCCGCGCCACCGATGATCAGGCTTGAATTTTCCGGATGTCTCCGGTATGTTTTTATGTGGCGGCGTTATATAGCGATGGGATGAAGGTAAAGCTGCGGACGACAGACATTGCACTGATAGAACGGATACAGGAAATTATCAAAATAAAGAGGCTTTCCCAAAACTTCAGTTTTTGGGACAAGCTCATTTGGTTGAAATTAAAGAAAACGAAAGGCGGAGTACGCATACACGTTTTCACCGCCTTCCGCAGCCGTATTAAGCCTATACTCACAGATAGGGATCGGCCCCGATGCACCAGGTCCCGTCGGCGATAAGTTCCATTTTGCCTGAAACGGCAGACCGGGCGCCGGTGTCCAAAATGGACATGGCCGCCAGGTTAAGGGGCAGATCGAGCATGGGGAAC
>JAISMQ010000165.1 GCA_031276685.1 Treponema sp.
GTTTTTTTGGCCGCCTCGCGGTTGCTTTTTTTCTTTTTCCCAAGTTTGACAAAGAAGGCAATAATGGAACTGATAATGGGGATGGAGTACCAGAAGGGCAGGGTCATCTTCGCGTCAAAAAGCATTTCCTTGCGCTTCATTACAAAGAGCAGGCTGTAGGGGATAAGCTTGCCCCGTTCAAAGATCCGGGACGCGGGGGGGATCACCTTTTGGGTCCGTTCCAGTTCGTCGTAGACCCAGGGGAGTTTTCTATCCGCCAAAAACGTGGCAAGCAGCGGGTTCATGGAGGCGTTCAGGCCGGCCAAAAGCCGGTCAAATTCCGCATCCGTTTCCATAGCCGGTTCGGATTTGAAACTGGAAAGCATGGCGGCCCAGCGGCTGGCAACCTCGTGTTTCATGGCGCTCTGGGCGTCGATAATAAGCCGCGTTACCAGGGGCAGGTACCTGTCTTTTTTTAAGTAGTACTGCTCCCCGTTCTTTGACTGCACCACCAGCCATTCGGGAATGGCCCCTTCCACACTTTCGTTGACTTTTTTTCTGATGTAGGTATTCAAATCCGCTTCGGTGTACTGGCTCAGAAGGGGCGTCCCCTTGCTGTCGGTAAATTTAATGACCTGATCCTGGGTAAAGTAATAGGGGGCCTTGTCCATCAGTTGATCCAGGGTCCTAAGGGCGGTTTCCCGTTCCCGTTCCCGCTGCATCCTGGTTTTGTAAAGATTCAGGCAGGTTTCAATGATGTAGACCCCTTCCAGCACGGCTGTATCGCTGGAAAGCCGTTCGGATTTCTTCCGAATGTCGCTTTTAAGAAAAGAACAGAGCGAAGCCCAAAAAAGGTAGGTTACCTCCCCTCCCCCCTCTATGGCGCTCAGGCAGTCCAGGGGCCGGGAATTCAGCATTTCCAGCGCTTCCCGCAGGGACCCCTCCTTGGTCTGGAACATGGGGAGGAGCTTGTGCATAAAGTACTCGCGGTTGTTGTGCTGCTTGATATGGTACCGGATCTTAAGAATCGCCGCTTCCAGCAGACGGTGGGGGATCATCGGGGCCAGAATCAGGGCGTCCATCCCGTTTTCCAGAAACACCAGTTTGATAACCGGGAGAAACGCCGTGGACGGTTTGTCAAAGAAGGGGGCCAGGTCCGTTTCCAGACTGAGCATTTGGACCTGGTCCGGCGGCAGCTTGGCCGCAAAGTAATCTTCGTTCGGAAAGGGAATGTCGGCGGATTCGTCCAGGTCCCGGTACGCTTCTTTCAGCTTGTCCACGATGTAGTAGGGCAGGTAGACCCGGCCCTGGGGCGTGTCGGTAAGGAGAACGCAGCGGCCGTCTTCGGAGTATTCGCCCATGGCGTTCCAGAATTTCAGACTTGTTTCGTTGGCCCAATCAGCCCATTCTGGCTGGTCCGCGGCCAGACGAACGACGTACTTTGACAAAAAGGCCAAAAAAACATCTATATCGATGTAAGGTGAGTTGTTTTTATTTGAGTATGCCCGCAGAATGGCATAGAGGTCCGTTGCTTTGACCATGATCCCTACCTAAAATATCGGAAATTCTCCCGCTATAGTAAAGAAGAGCCGGGCCTCTGCCTAGCGATATGCCTCCCGGCCCCCAAAACCGTATAAATATACATGCTAAATGAATATTTATACGGCCAAAACCACCAAACGCGACGATGCCTAAGGGGGGGAAGTCTCCCCCCAGGCTTTATATTCCTCCCGGCGTTCCGCCGGGCCGGTCTATTCCGCCACCCCCCTCTGCGGGGCACGGCCACCCGCTTGCGGCCCCGTAAGGCCTCCGGACGCGCCCACGGCGCTTTGGCCCTGCGGCCTGCGACAAGCCCCCCGGCGACTCCGATGGCGGCAGGCTTGTCGTGCCGCCGGGTTATGTGCAGTTGGACCATTTCAATTATTGTTTAGTTCTACAAATTCTCTTGGCGTTATTATAGTTTGTTCTTTTGGAAAATGTTTTATGTTTCCGGTAATTAAAAAATCAGCTTTGCTGCTTTTATACAGTTCATAAAATATTCTGTCGTCTTTATCAGCAAATCCTATATTTTTGGCATGGAAACTATATATTCACCATCGTTTACTAAGACATCTAATACAATTTTTATTGATTCTTTGTTTATTTTGAATTTTTCCCGGTTTAATACATCACTGTATTCAACCAGTATATTATTATCATACACTATTCCTATTGTTCCATTCAATACAAGACCCAATATTTTTGCAGGTAAACTTTGTGGACATAACAAGGCGGATACAATAACATTAGTATCCAATACTATTTTCATCTTCTGCGTTCTTTTCTGGACATTTCTATTTCAGTATTTATCTCCTCCAATGTTATTTTATCCGGCCCATTTTTTATTGACTGTTGCTGTATCAATTTTACAGCATTTATTGCCCTTGCCCTGCGGACTGCCGATAAAGTATCTTCCAAAGTTTTATCGCTTAATGGGGTTAATAATGCGATAGGTTTTCCATTATTTGTTATAACCATTTCCTGTTCTTCAGGTAATGTTTTCCAAATATTGGCCGAAGATGTTCCAAAATCCCTGACGGAGACAAATTTCACAACACTTCCTCCTTTCAAAGGATACTATATTGTCATATCAGCGTCAACAAATTTTGATGTGCTGAAATATGTCAAATGTCGTGCCGGGTATTAGGAAAAAGTTCCTCTTCGTTCAGGCCGTAGCCTTCCGTATCCCCCCGATGGTGGTCCCCGGAAGGCTCCACGTGGACCATGATATCAAATATGCCCTCCAGCCTGCCCTTAATTGCCAGTTCCACCTGGGTGGCGATGCGGTGGGCGGCGTATACCGTAAGATCCGGGGCCACCTCGATATCTATGTCGATATCCCAACGCCCCGCGATGCGCCGCATCCGGGTCCGGTGGGGGTTCCCCGCCCCCGGCACCGAATGGACCGCGTCAAAAACCGCCCGGTAGGCGTCGGTTTCCGCGCTGCCGTCCATCAATTCAAGGTTCGCCTCAATAAAGATACCTACTGCGGAACGGATCACCCACAGGCCCACCAAAATAGCGGTAACGGAATCGAGGACGGCGGCCCCGGTTTCGATGGCAAGCCCCAGGCCCGCCAGCACCCCCAGGGAGAGGATCACGTCCCCCGCCATGTTTTTCGCGTTGGCCCGCAGCATGGCGGACCCCGCCTTTTTGCCAAAATGGCGCTGGGCAAAGGCCAGCGCGACTTTCCCCACAATGGAAACCAGGGTGGCCGCCAGGGCCAGGCGGCCGGGTATCTCGCGGTTTTGCCCGGAGGCAAGCTGGTTTGCCGAGTTAAGGATAAGCTGGGCCCCCGCAAAGAACAGCAGAAAGGCCAGAAGGGCGGTGGCTATTGTCTCCGCCCGGCCGTGGCCCCAGGGGTGCCCCCTGTCCGCCGGCCGGGAAACAACCCGGGACACCACCAGGGCCATTACGGCGATCAGGATGTCCACCAGGGAATCGATGCCGTCCCCCAGTACCGCCAGGCTTCCGGCCAGAATCCCGCTTGCAATTTTAACGGCCCCCAGGGCGAAATTCCCCGCCAGCGCGATAAGGGAGGCGGTCTTTATAAGCCGCGCCCGGTACTCAATATTTTCCGGCATGGCGGGTTCCTACAGCAAATCAAAAAGGGCGGTATAAAAATTGACGGCAAGGAAGAAATTCTCCAGGGAGATCCGCTCGTCATGTCCGTGGACCGAACTCATGTCCGCCGGAGAAAGCTGCATGGGGCTGAACCGGAAGATACCCCCGGCAAGTTTCTGGTAATGCCGGGAATCGGTGGCGGCGGTCATAATAAAGGGAATTGGGACCGCGCCGGGAAAAACCGCCGCCGCCGCCTTTGCCATTTCTTCCCAGCCGGGCCCCCGCGCCCGCCCGTGTTCGGGGTGCGCCGGAACCGGGGAAGAGGCGCAGCCCAGGGTCCGTATTTTGACCCGGTCGTCCCCTACGGCCCAGCTTATGTAGTTGATCGCGTCGTCCACGGTCCAGGGGGCCAGGAGCCGCAGGTTGATAACGGCCCGCGCCCGCGAGGGCATCACGTTGTCCGCCGCGCTGCCCTCCAACTGGGTCATCGCCACCGTCGTACCAAGCAGGGCGAGGATCTGCGGGTCATTGCGGTAGCTTAAGGCCAGAATCGGCGCCACCAGGGGGCCCAGGGCGCTCAGGACGGCGGTTTTTACGGCAAGGGCCTGCGGGCCCCCGCCCCCGCCCCGTTCCCGGGACTTTAATACCGCCAGTTGGGAAAAAAGCGCCGCCACCGTCGGGCTTAACCGGACGGGGAAAGGCCGCCGGGAAACCCGCAGCAGCGCCCGTGCCAGCAGCGCCACCGCCTGTACCCGAGGCGGCCGGGACGAATGGCCCGGTTTCTGGTCAACGGCCAGTTCCAGGCTTAAAAAGCCCTTTTCCTCGACGCTGAACAGGGCCAGGGGGCTGGTAATCCCCAGGATCTGGTTGACGGTTACCGGACTCCCCTCGTCCAGGATCCACGAAAACCGCTGCCCGCGCCCGGCAAACCAGGCCGCCATAGTCTGCGCGCCCCGCAGGCCGGAACGTTCCTCGTCGCCGCCAAAGGCAAACCAGATGTCCTGCTTCGGCCTAAAACCCCGGATAACAAGCTCCTCCGCCGCCTCCATAATGGCGATAAGGCTCCCCTTCATATCCTGGGTGCCCCGGCCGTACATAAAGCCCCCCCGGATTTCCGCGCCAAAGGGATCGGCGCTCCACTTGTCCGCCTCCACCGGAACCACGTCGTAGTGGGCCAGGATCAGCACCCCCCCGCCGGGGCCTGCCCCCGGCACGCCCCCCCCGCCGGGCCAGCGGTACACCAGGGCGTAGGGACTGAGGATCCAGCGTTCCGTGGCCTGGAGAAAACGGGGGTAGGCGGCGGCTAAAAAACCCTGGAAGGCCCGCAGCGGCGCTTCCGCAGCCTCTAAAACCTCCGCCGGAGGATCGTCCCCCCGCGCATGTTCCGGCCAATCGGTCCTGATCCGTATGGCCCGGCGAAACCTTTCGACCGCTCCTTCCCTTTCCATATTGTTTCAGTATAGTATTGAACTATCGGTCTTGGTATACTCCCCGTAATGAAAAAAGAAGTCGCCGCAAGGCGGTTTCCGGCAGCCCTGCCGGCCCTGTGCGTTACCCTGTTCCTTGTCCTGTTCTTCCTGCTTCTGCCCGTTTTCCAGCCCCCGGCCTCCGCCGAATCATCGGACCTTGGGGATGCCGGGGCCGACAGCACGGTTTATGTAACCGCCACGGGTATAAAATACCACCGGGAGGGCTGCCGCAGCCTTAGCCGCTCAAAAATCGCCCTAAGCCTGGCGGACGCCGCAGGATCCGGCTACGAGCCCTGCGGTATCTGCAATCCCCCGGTATCTGCGGCCCTGCCGGTTTCCCCCCGGACAGCCGTCCTGTACCAGGTGAACATCGCGGGCCTGCGCAGTGTCAGCAACGCGGACCTGTCCCGCATGACCGGGGCCGAAGTGGTGGGCCACGTGGACGGCGACACCGTGCGGGTGCGGATCAAAAACCCCCCGGCGGGGCTGGACGCGGTGGAAACCATCAGGATGATCGGGGTCGACACCCCGGAAACCGTACACCCCCGGCGGGAAGTGGAATTCTTTGGCAAAGAGGCCAGCGAATTTACCCGGCAAAGGCTTTTGGGGCAACCCGTTTTTCTGGCCTTTGACTGGGACCGGCGGGATCGCTACGGCAGGCTTCTGGCCTACATCTACAGCCCCGACGGCGACTGCCATAACGCCGCCCTTATCCGGGAAGGTTACGCCCACGCCTACACCAGTTTCAGTTTCCAGTTCATGGACGAATTCCGCAGCCTGGAACAGGAAGCCCGCCGCGAAAAACGCGGCCTGTGGCGCTAAGGGCGGGGGCGGGCGGTTGTAACAGGCGGATTTGTTTACTAAAATAGAATGAATGGGAAATGGGATGAATATTCAGGAAAAATTAAGCATCAGCGAATTCTTTTCGATCAAGACATTCGATTGGGATATTAAGGGTTTTAATATCCTTACCGGGAAAATGGCTTCCGGTAAAAGCCTTGCCTTAAAAATTCTGTACTTTTGCGAACAGGTTATCCACCGTGTAGTTTTTTATGACTCGATTGACAAAGATATGTTTACCAAAAAAAACTTTTTCGAAAAAGTTGAAAAAGAATTCAACACTATATTCATCAGTAAAAACCACAAGAAAGATTTTTACAATACTAAAATAACATATAAGTATTTTTTCAAAAACAGCGGCGTGGGCACCCCCAGCCTGTTTGACCAGCCGGAAACCCCTGTGTTTGATCTGTCGGCCGAATGGAACAAAGAGAGGGGGCAGTTGCAATGGACAAGCGGTTACATCGAATCAAAACTTGAACAGTGGCAAAAATATTTTGAAGAACCCAATACGCCTGATTTGATAGAGAGTATTCGTAACCGCATATATGAATCCATAGCGTCCGATTTTACCGGCGAATTTCCCCCGGCGGCCATGTTTATCCCGGCTTCGCGGGCCATAGCTGCGATTGCAAGCAGTGTCTCGTCCCGCGATCAGTTTATCAGCGATTTTATGGACTTTAGAAGTTTTGCACTGTCATTCAGAGGGGACATTTCAAGCGGGGCGGTTAACAAAATTCTGCATGTAAAGGATATTTTGGTGACTGAAAGTGACAAACAGCCCGAGTTTGAACTGCCAAACAAGCGCAGGGTAAGTTCCCTGGAATTATCCAGCGGCCAGCAGGAATTGTTGTATCTTCTGTTGTTGATAAACGATCTTCCCAAAACACATTTTCGATACGGAAAAGCCGTGTCTATTTTTATTGAAGAGCCTTCCGCCCATCTGTTCCCCGGTGAGCAAAAAGAAACTATTGAATATTTGGCTGAAAACTTTAACAAACTGCAAAAAAACACGAATTCAAGCCCTGGTTATAGGTTCTTTATATCAACACACAGCCCCTATGTCCTGAATACCCTTAACAACATTTTT
>JAISMQ010000290.1 GCA_031276685.1 Treponema sp.
CTGGTGGGGCTGACCGACCAGGGCAAGGAACGGCTGACCGCGGCCCTGGTCCGCCAGGACGAGGAGGGAATCGTCCGGCTGGAACGGATCGCCGCCGCCTTCGGCCGGGTGTACCGGGCGGGGGACCTGCGGCTTTCGGCGGGGGAACAGCCCGCCGGCCAAAACTACTCCCGGCCCCGGCCGGACTGGGACGGCAGGGTCCGCCGCGCCGCTCCGGTGGAAATGCCGGACGGGCCGGAACATGTGGTGTACAGCGCCCTTAAAGGGCGCTTTGCGGAATCCCTGGTGGCGAGTACCGTAAGCGGCCTGTTCCTGGTGACCAGCCAGGGGGATACGGACGCCTACATCCCGCTGGATTCCCGGGGGAACCTGCTGCTGGAGGCCCCCGCCACCGAGTCCCGGCGGGACCCCTGGTCCCCGTTCAAGAGCCGGGAAGAAACCTTCCGCCGGATCCCCCTGGAAACTTTTTCAGGCTACCAGGAGGCGGAAGAAACCCTGCTGCGCCTTTTGCGGGAGGCGGACAAGCTGGGGATTTACTCCGTTTTGGCGCCGGAACGGGCCCCGCTGTTCCTTTACGAGTACGCCCAGACCCAGCGGGAAGAATTTTTAGTCTCCTCCGATCCGGGGAACCCTGCGGCGGCGCGTTTTTCCCAGGACTGGAAGGCCCGCTGGCTCCAGACCAGGGGGGAGTACCTTGGCGCCCTGGAAGAACTCCTCTACGGCCCTGCGGAGGAGAGCCTAAAGGCGGGTTACGAAGACCTGCTGGTCTCCGAGGGGCTGGGGGAGGAGGGGATACAACGGATCACCGCCCTGCGGGACGAACTGTCCGGCGTTTTTGACGGGCTGCGGAACGCCCACCGGGAATTCCTGTCCCTGCGGGAAACCCTGTCGCGGGCACTGGCCTCGTCATTTGTCATCCTGGGGCCCCGGTCCCCGGCTTCCCCCCCCGGCCGCCTCCCCCGGGGGGCCGGGCGGTCGGATACTGAAATATCCTTTATCCTGGCGGACAACATCATCCAGGGCCGGGGCATCAAAGCCCTGGGCAGGGTACCGGCCCTGCTTTGCCCCTTCCTCGTCATCGCCGCAGGGCTCCTCGTCCTGGTCAGGCTGGGCCCCCTCCCCTCCCTGGGCCTGGGCTGCGCCTTTAGCCTGCTTGCCGGGGCCGGGTTTTCCTGGTTTTTCGTTATCTGGGGCCGCTGGATCGACCCCCTTATCCCCTTTGGCGGGTCCCTTGCGGGGACTCTCGCGGTGTTCGCGCTGAACCTCCTCATAGTCCGCCGGGGGGCCCGCCGGTTCCGGCTGGCCTACGGCCCCCACGTTGGAAAACCCTGCCTGCGGCAGCTTATCAGGGCGGGGCGGCCGGCCCCCGCCGTCAGGCTTTCCGTGCAGGCGGCGATTATCGCGGTACGCCAGACGGGGCTCCTGGCCCAGGAGGACCAGGGGGCGGGCGGTTCCCAGGCCGGCGCCCGCGCGGTGGAAAAGTTCAGGGAAGAAGCGGCGGCGGTTTTTAAGAAGGCCGGCGGGGCGGTTATCGGCTGCGACGGGGACCTGGTACTGGCCTGTTTCGGCTCCCCCCTGGAACGGATCGGCATGGGCCCCGGCCGCGACCCTTACGCCCGCTATTCCCGCACCCCGGCCCTGCGGGCCGCCGAATTTGTCACCGAAATTGCCGGGCAGGAACTGGCGGCCCGGTGGAAATTCGGCATCGACACCGGGGAATGTACCTTTGGCTACCAGTCCGTGGCGGGCTACTGCGGCTACGGCCGGCCCGTGGTCCGCGCCCGGATACTTTCCGGCCTGGCCCTCCGTTACAAGACCTGCGTCCTGGTCTCCGAATCGGTCCGCGCCCAGATCAAGGACATCCCGGTACGGAAACTCCAGGTACTTAAAGAACAGGACGGCTCCGGCGGGGAAACCTTCTACGAACTCGTCTTTACGGAACAGAGCGCGACCAGCGCCTGAGCGCGCATAAAGGCAGAACGGAGTACTTTTTTCTTGACAATGTCTTTTTGGGCGCTGTAAAATAATTTAATTCAAATGCGGAAATAACGGCCATAGACAGGGGAAACGACAGATGAACAGCTATTCCATGGATTTCAGCGGAGATGGCGTTCTGCCCAAAGGCTGGGAATTTAACAATTTTGGCAGGGCGGCCGCGCCTGTATTCGCATTGAAACAGGACAGCGAAGGCCCTTATCTTTCTATAACGGGAAACAGCGATCCCCTGGGCGTTGCCTATATATCTACAAGCATTCGGCTCGATCCCGGGGTCTACAGCTATAAGGCGGTGTTTTCCCGTAGCGATAATGTAAATCCCCAGCGGAATCTGCTTATCCAGTGCCGCAGTACCGATTATGACGGTATCTTTAAATTTTTCCGTCTGGACAACGGATTGGTAGAAGGCAGGGATACCATCGTAGTTTCAGGAACAGAATCTGTCGATTCCGAATTAAGAATATACTACCGCTTTAATTCAGGGGGAGAGGTAAAGCTTAGAAGCCTTAGTCTTGTTCCCGGGGAGCCTGTCGCGCCCCGGTGGGTCCGTTTTGCCTGTACGCGGGGCCGTATGACCGAAGAAGAAATGGCCGATACCGCTGCTCAAGCCGCCGCCGATAAAGCGGACCTTCTTCTTTACCCGGAGACGGTAAGCCAGGACGGGGTTGCAAACGGGGAACGCCTTCTGGGTCTCCTTGGGGCTTTGGCGGCAAAATACGGCATGTACACAGCCGCTTCAATCTTTATAACTGACAAAAAAGACGGGCGCAATTATAACCGGGGGGTACTTCACGACAGGCAGGGAAAACCGGCGGGCGTCTATGATAAAATCCACCCTTACAGCCCGGAGGTAACGCACCGGAATATAAGCCCCGGTCAAAAAACCGATGTTTTTAAAACCGATTTTGGCACGGTAGGAATGATCATCTGTTACGACAGTTGGTTTACCGATGTAACCGCCCTTATGGCTCTAAAAGGCGCGGAGGTAATTCTGTTTCCGGTGGCAGGATATTACCGCAGCTTAATTCCGGCACGGGCAGCGGATAACCAGGTCCGCTTTGTTATCAGCGTCCTGG
>JAISMQ010000025.1 GCA_031276685.1 Treponema sp.
CTGGTAGTATTGGTACTTTACATAACTGTTCTGCCAGTAAAAGGTGTTTCCGTTCCGTTTGGCTTCTTCCTCAAAGTAGAGGGGCGGCTGTCCCCGCTGGTCGATAAAATATTTGGCAAGCCTTAGGTGTTTTTCATTTTTCGTGATGGCGTACAGCCGGACCAGGGCCAGCTCCGCCACTTCATGGCCGGGGTAGCCGTGGAGCTTTCCGTCCTCCGGCCCGATATGCGCGTCCACGCAGTCCACGTAACGGATCATCGCGTCCAGGAGTTCCCGCTTCCCCGCGGCGTCGTAATAGGCCGCCGCCGCCTCGATATAGTGGCCCATGCAGTAAAGCTCGTGGTGATCCTGCAGGTTGGTAAAGCGCTTTTCCAGGCCCGTGATGATGAAGTAGGTATTCAGGTAGCCGTCATTCTGCTGGGCCTGGCAAATAAGGCCGATGGTTTCGTCCAGGGTCCGTTCCAGGTCCGTGTCGGGATGCCAGGCCAGGGAGTAGGCCGCCGCCTCTATCCACTTGGCAAGATCGCTGTCCTGGAACACCGCCCCCCGGAAACCGGCGTCCCTGGGGATTCCGTAATCCAGTTCCGGGTGGGTCAGCTCCGCGGCAAGCTTGAAATTTCTGATGCAGTAACTGGGCTCCGCGCCGGGGACCTGATCGTTCAGGGCCTTCCACTGGTAGGGGATCACCTGGGTCCGCACCCGTTCCATAAAGGCGCCCCAAAACCGATCGTTAACGGTAATGTTCTTTGGTTTGATAAATTCTGAATAGGCCGAAGGGTTCATACGCGCTCCTTGTGGTATCTGGGTATACTAAAATTCGTGTATAAACGCAACTATATGCGCGAATGGGACGCTGCCGTTACTCTGGCGGAGAAGCAGGTTCCCCCGCGCCGGGGGGCAGGGCCCGCAGTATGCGCCGCTTGACCGCGCCGGAGGCCCCGGTTAATTCGGCAACGCGCCGGCGCATCTCCCGGCGTTTGGAGTTGGCCCCGAACGGGCAGGTGCAGACGGTTTTTAGGATGTCCCGCTCTGCGGCGCAGGCGATAATCTGCCGTTCCTCCAGGTAGGCCAGGGGCCGGATCAGTTCCACCGGGTATTTCCGGTACGAAAGGCGGACAGGCATGGCGGAAAGCTCCCCCTTGCCGCAGAGGTTCATAAAAAACGTTTCGATAATGTCGTCAAGGTGGTGCCCCAGGGCGATCTTGTTAAAACCGTGCTTTATCGCGTATGCCAGCAGTTCCGTGCGCCGCTGGGTGGAACACCAGTAGCAGTTCATCTTCCTCCCCTCTTTAAGCCGGCCGATAATCGGCACGAACAGATCGGTAAAGGGGATGCCCCATTCGGCCAGGCGGAGGGACAGGGCGGACTTTTTGCAGCAGGAGCAGAAATCGCTGGAAATGTGGAGAGCCGCCAGCTCGTAGTTTTTTTTAATCGCGGGCTTTAGGCTTGAAAGCGCCCAGGCCATGACGGTGGAATCCTTGCCCCCGGAGGCGGCGATAAGGATCCGGTCCCCTTCGCCGATCAGATCCCGTTCCAGAATGGCCTTGGCGCAGAGCTTCCTGACGATCTCTCCCGGTTCCGCCCGGCGGAGAAAACGCCCGCTCATCCGGCGGCCTCCGTCCGGGCGGGGCCGCAGTGGCGCCGGTACAGGTCCCGGAGTACCAGGCTTGCGAGGATCATCCCTGCGGCGGCGGTAACGGTGACGGCGGAACCGTTGATCACCTTTTTGGAACTGCACCATTCCACCGGGGGATCGCCCGCGTTCCGGGGCGGGCAGAGACAGCGGGCTGCGCCGCAGGCCGCCCCGGCCTCCCGGCGCAGGGGGAGCCGTTCGTCGCTGTAGACTGCGGTAACATGGCCGGAAAAGCCCCGCTTCCGCAGGCCCTGCCGCACAAGCCGGGCCAGGGGGCAGCCGGACGTTTCCCAAATATCCGCGACCCTAATCCGGGCGGGGTCGAGTTTTTGGGCCATCCCCATGGAGGAGAAGATCGGCACTCCCGCGTTGCAGGCCGTTTCGATAAGGTCCAGCTTGTGGGTAAGGCTGTCGATGGCGTCAACCACGTAATCCGCCCCGCCTATGTCAAAGCCCCCGGCGTTTTCCCGTGAAAAGACCCTTCCCATCGCCCTGATCGCGCAGCCTGAATTGATCGCCAGCAGCCGTTCCCGCAGCGCGTCGGTCTTGAGCCGGCCCACGGTAGCCTCCGTGGCCTGAACCTGGCGGTTGATGTTGGTGACACACACCGCGTCGGAATCCACAATGTCCAGCGCCCCAATCCCGGAACGGACCAGGCCCTCGGCGCACCAGCTTCCCACCCCGCCGATGCCGAAAACAATAACCCTGCACCGGGCAAGGGCTTCCATGGTGTCCGGGCCGGCAAGAAGGCCCAGGCGCTGAAAACGGGGATCGGTCATGGGGCGTAGCGTTCCTCTTCGCTAAAAATACAGCCGCAGTACTTCTGCATGTAGAACCCCTGCTCCCGGGCGGTTTTTTGGCCCCCGCGGAACAAGGGGCGGAAGTCGCGGTAAAAAAACGGCACGCCGTAACGGGCGGCCAGTTCTTCCCCTGTTTTTTTTATATCGTCGTGCCGCTGGTAGGGGCTTATCAGAAGGGTGGTGCTGAAGCAGTCGTAACCTTCCCGCCGGGCGGTCTCCGCAGTTTTTTCCAGCCGCAGGCGGTAACAGTAGCCGCAGCGCCCGGCCTTTGCCCCGTTCCCCCCGCCCGCGCCGAGCCCCCCCAGGAACAGGCGGAGCCCGTACTCGTCAATTTTTAGCAGCTTCAGGTTCTTCCGGCCCGCAAGACCCTCCAGACAGTCCCGGCGCGAACGGTACTCCGTCCAGGGGTGGATATTTGGGTTGTACCAGAACAGGTCGGGTTTTATGCCCTCCTCCTCCAGGCCCCCAAGACAGCCCGCCGAACAGGGGCCGCAGCAGGCGTGGAGCAGCAGTTTCGTGCCTGCGTCGCGCATACCAGCCATTTTAAGCCAAGGGCCGCCGGCGCGTCCAGCGGGCCAAACGGCCGGAACCTTAAGTGAAATTGCGCTTAAAATACTGTATTAAAAAACACACATAAAATATTCAAATTTGGGTATTGCGATCATGCCATTTCAGTTGTATAATACAAAAATAAGGACATTATGGATATAAATGAATTTACAAAATCAATATCACATATCGGAGGAAAATATGGAAATTAAAGCATACCCAAGAATAAAGAACGCAATATTATTGTGCCTTTTGTTTCTGGGCATTCAAATTGGCCTGGGGTTCATTTTTGGCTTGATCATTGGCATCTTGGGCATTAGCGTTGAATCGACAGTTTTTGGAATTGGAAACATTGTACTAAATTTATTTTCATTTGCCCTGGTTATTTTCATCGGGGTAAAAAAATCAAAACAGAAATTTAATGAAATATTTAAATTTGTTAATGTTTCATTGGATTATTGGCTGGCCATAATTGTATTTATGGCTGGTTTTGTAATTATATCATCAGAAATAGACAATGTATTGACATATTTTCTTCCAATGCCCGATTTTTTGCGTGATACATTTGAACTAATAATGGTTAAACAATCATTTGTGGTTTCAATATTTTTAGTTGGGATTATGCCTGGATTAACAGAAGAAATGTTTTATAGGGGAATGATCCTTAACGGACTTGAGAAGAATTATTCAAACAAAAAGGCGGTTGTAATCAGCGCTTTGTTATTTGGGATAATACATTTAAATCCCTGGCAATTTGTAATGGCGTTTA
>JAISMQ010000071.1 GCA_031276685.1 Treponema sp.
AGCCTGGGGGCGGAGCTTACGGTTAAGTCCTACATCGCGTATATGGAGAAGGCGAAGCCCAAGACCGTCATCGCCCAGCCCTGTCCCACCCTGGTGTCCTTTATCGAAATGTACCGGCCAGAGCTGATTCCCTACCTGGCCCCCGCGGACAGCCCCATGATGCACACCATGAAGATGATCCGCCGCTTCTACACCGAATATCAAAACCACAAGATCGCCGTTATCTCCCCCTGCTATTCCAAGCGCCGGGAGTTTGATGCCTGCAAGCTGGGGGACTACAACGTGACCTTCCGTTCCCTGGAAGATTATATAGACGCCCATGCCGTTGACGTGGCGCGGTTCCCCGCCGTGGAATACGACAATCCCCCTGCGGAGCGGGCGGTGCTTTTTTCTTCGCCCGGCGGGCTTATGCGGACCGTGCAGCGCTACGATCAGGACGTGATGAGCCGTACCCGCAAGATTGAAGGGGTGAACGAGGTGTACCATTACTTTGCCCACCTTGCCCAGGCCATTCAAACGGGGAACGCCCCGGTTTACCAGCTTATTGACTGCCTTAACTGCAGCATGGGCTGCAACGGCGGGCCGGGGACCCGGAACCGTACCAAACATCTGGACGATGTGGAATTCCTTGTGGAGAGGCGCCAAAAAGAGGCGCGGGCAAAGTACCAGAAGGGGGGCCGGCTACGGCGCTATCTGGGCCGGAAAAAGCTTGAGAAAATGCTGGACAAGTACTGGACGGCGGATCTGTACAAGCGCGGCTATGTGGACCGTTCCTCGGTTTTCAAGAACCTGGTTCACGAGCCCAACCGGCAGCAGATAGACGAGATATACGTTAAGCTTCATAAAACCGACCCCAGCCAAATACTTAACTGCGGGGCCTGCGGTTACCGGAGCTGCGAGCAGATGGCGGTGGCGATCTTCAACGGCCTTAACAAGCCGGAAAACTGCGTCCACTACATGGAGGTAATTGCCGCCCAGCAGAGCGAAAGCGAGACCCGGCAGAAGCTTAACGCGGTGTACGACCGCACCCTGGTGGAACTGCACAAAAACCTGGACGGGATCAGCTCCCTTTCGTCAAGCATCACCGAAACCGCCAACTATGTGTTTTCATCGACCTCCCAGATCGAAAAGATGGTGGAGGGGACCCAGGGTATCCATTCCACCCTGGAAAAGAACGCCGAGACGGTACTCCGGCTGAATGAATCTTCCCAGGACAGCAAGGCGCGTTTCCACCGGATCGCAGAACTGATCGACGATGTGTCCGCCCAGGCGGACGAGCTGATCGAGGCATGCAGCGTTATCGGGGACATCGCGGACCAGACCAGCATACTGGGGATGAACGCCGCCATTGAGGCCGCCCACGCCGGGGAGGCGGTGGGCAAGGGTTTCGCGGTGGTGGCGGGCGAAATACGGAAGCTGGCGGACAATTCCGGCAAGCAGGCGGTGGATATTCAAAACAGCCTGAAGAACATCAAGGTCCTGATCGACAGCTCCAAGGAATCTTCCTCTCAGGCGGAAAACCAGTTCAACACCATTGTCGAACTGATCGCCCATGTAAAAACCGAAGAAATACGGATCAAGGGGACCATGGAAGAGCAGACCGCCGGCAGCGCCCGGGTGATGAATTCCCTCCAGGAAATCAACAAGCTAATTTCCAAGGTAAAGGACGAATCGTCGAGCCTGCGGGAATCGGGCGAGCTGATAATCAACGACATCGGCGCGCTCAAGGTCATGTAGGGGTTCCCAATGATGACGAGCCTTTTTGGGGATCGCATGGTCTCCAAGGCAGACGGGCGGATACGCTTCCGGGGCCTTATCGATTCGCTTGAGTCGGAAACCATCGAGGCCCAGGTGCTTGCCAATTCCCTGGGGGAACAGTACTACTGCGCGGCCCTGGGGGACGTGCTTGGCTGTTTGCGCGCAATCATGTCGGCGGAGGTACGGGAGGCGCCCTTTGCCATGCCCTGCCTGTTCGGCCTTTCGGCGGACGAACTGCACCGCCAGACCCACGATGTAAAGGGGGCCTTTGGCCTTGCGGAACACCCGCTGCCGGATTACCGCCAGGGCCCGCTGGCGGCCCGGCTTAACACGCTGCGCGCCCGTATACGGGAAGCGGAACTCTGCGCCGTGCGGGTTTTTATCGAAGGCGGCGGCGCGAACCACGCCGACTCCGCGAACCAGGTTGGCCTCGCGAGCCAGAGCGGCCCCGCATGCTGCCGCGCCCCCCGCCGGGAAGACCTGCCCCTGGCCCTTAACCGGCTTTCCAGCGCCCTGTACTGGCTTTACTGCCGGCTGGTGGCGGGGTCACGGCCCCGCCCCTGACCGCCCTATTCTTTGACCGCCGCGCCGCCCATAGCCGTTACCAGCATCTGCTGGGTTATCATAAAAAAGATGACAAAGGGAACCGAGACAATAACCGACCCGGCGGCAAAATTCGTAAATTCGTTTTTCCTGTCGGTAACAAAGCTAAAGAGCCCCAGCGCCAGGGTCTGGTTTTCGCTGGAACGCAGTACCATTTTGGGAAAGATAAAGTCCATCCAGGGCGATGTAAAGCTTGAAATGGCAAGAAAGATAAGGATGGGCTTTATTACGGGCAGGATAATCGTAAAGAAGATGCGCAGGTTGTTGGCGCCGTCAATGCGGGCCGCCTCGTCAAGGGAGACCGGGACGGTGTCAACGTAACTCTTTACCAGCCAGGTGTTGTAGGGGATATTGCCGGCCAGGTATACCAGTATCAGGCCCCACAGCCGGTCCAGCCCGCCGATGCGGTACAGGATGACATAGATGGCGATCATCCCGACAAACGAAGGGAAGATCTGGAGTACCAGCAGGCTCATCATCATGCTTTTCTTAAACGTAAAGAAAAACCGCGAAAACACGTAGGCACCCAGGGACGCCACCAGCACGGTCAGGGCGGACGTGGCAACGGCAATGAGCAGGGTGTTGCGGAACCAGAGGCCGTAGTTGGTTTCCATGAAAAGGTGCCGGAAGTGTTCAAAGGTTATGCCTTTGGAAAAGGGGACAATCGCCATATCGGAAATTGAGTTCCCCGGCGACACGGCCCCGCTTAGTACATACACCAGGGGGTAAAGCACGAAGAACGTTACCACCGAAAGAAAAACTATCAGGATGGTTTTGTTTACAATTTTTACGGCCTTGTACATTATATCCTCCCTTCCCTGAAAGACTTGGTGCGTCTGAAATTGAAAATGGCAAAAGGCGCCAGAACGGCAAAGATCATAACCGCCAGAACCGATGCGTATTTATAATCCATCAGGGTAACGGTTAGTTTGTAAATCCAGGTGACAAGAATGTCCGTGCCTGCGGCGCTGGTAGTGGTGGTGTCGGCGACAATGGGCTGGCCTCCGGTAAGGAAGAAAATTGCCCCAAAGTTATTTATGTTAAACGTAAAGGACATGATGATAAGCGGCATGGTCTGGTAAAGCACCAGGGGCAGGGTGATTCTGGTAAAGGTCTGGAACTTGTTGGCGCCGTCTATGCTGGAAGCTTCGTAAATATCCTTGGGTATGGCGGTAAGGGTCCCCGTTACCAGCAGCATAAAGTAGGGGACGCCGGCCCAGAAGTTCACCAAAACGCAGGTGAATTTGGCCATCCACTGGTCGGAAAGCCAGGGTATTACGGCGCCCGGTTTAAGAAAGCCCAGGGCGATAAGGGTCTGGTTGACGGTCCCAAAGGATCCGTTAAGCAGGTTTTGCCAGACCAGCATGGAAACTACCGCCGGCACCGCGTAGGGCAGGATAAAAACCGTTCTGAAAAAGGGGATAATTTTTATCTTGCTTTCGTGCAGCACCACCGCCAGTATGGTACCGCCGAAGTAGCAGGTAAAGGTGGCCAGGGCGCCCCACGCAAGGGTCCACGCGGCAACCCGGCCAAGCGCGCCGGTCCAGGTTTTTTCGCCGCCGAACATGGCGGCAAAATTCCTGGCCCCCACCCAGTCGACCGTATTATTGGGAGGTATGTGGTCGGGGGTAGAATAATTGGTAAAGGCCACAAGGACCGAAAACACCAGGGGTACGATGACAAAGAAAACTATCATCAGCACCGCCGGGGCCAGGCCGAAGATTGGGAAGGCCCGGTTAAGAAGCTCGCCGAAAGGGTTCCTGCTTTTCGGCATTCTTCCGGTAACCTTGTATTCGTCCCATGTTCTTAGGGCGCTGCGCGCCGTTATGGCATACATGGCGGCGTAGATGCCGATGACGGCGAGTACCATAACCCCGTCTATAAGCATAAAAACCGAATTGTCCCGCTGCCGTATGGGAAGCTGCGGTTTTGGGTCCCCCAGGGTGATAAGGTGGTACAGTACCGTTACCAGCCGGGGCGAAAGGACGATCATCACAACTTCGATAAGGGCAAGCAGGACACCTTTAAGGTACTGCTTCAGGAAGATGATGTGCCCCAGGCCCATAAAAGCCAGCGATGCGATTAGTACGCTGAGCCGATCCTTGTCTTTGCCCTTCTCAGTCATCTGCTGCATGGTTTACCGCCTTTTATGACAGGCAGCCCCGGATCAGCGGGAACCCCGGGCTGCCCAAAGAAAAAGGCCGCCCGTTTAATTCCGGACGGCCCGCTGCTTAATTGGCCGCGATGATAACGTTGTTGCAGGCGTCAAGTTCCCGTTTGACATTGGCGCCGTTCCAGATATTCGCGCTGGCCGCGTTCATGGCGTCCCAGAATTTCGCCATGGGCGGAATCGAGGGCATGGGGAAAGCGTAGTTAAGCTGTTCTATAAAACCGGCGGCGTAGGGGTTGTTCGTGGAAACGTCAATGGCCGGCAGGGTATTGGTGATATTGGCCCGGAGCTGCTGCATTTCCGGCGTCATAAGAAAAGCGCCAAAGTCGTTGGCCTCGTCGGGGTGGTTGGAATAGGCCGAAACGAACATCACCCTGGTGCCGGAGAACGAAGCGGCGGGGGTGGTTTCCCCGGGCAGGCTTGGCAGGGGCGCGATGCCGATATCAAGGCCCGCGTTCACAAAATTCATCACGTTCCAGGGGCCGGAGATGTACATGGCGGCTTTCCCGGACTGGAAGAGGCCGTCCGCCCTTGCGGTGTTAATGTCGGCGGCCGGCACGTTCAAAGCCTGCCGTATGCTCTGGAAGAACTCCATCCCCGTAACTGCGGCTTCGGAGTTCAGGTGGGTGTTCTGCGTATCGGTACCGCTGGGGCCAAAGAGCCGGTTCCCCCCCTTGGTGGTAAAGATGATGCTGTAATAGGCGTTGCCCACGTCCATAAGAAACGCATAGGTGTCCTCTTTCTTGAAGCTTTTTATGTAGGTAAGCATAGCCGGCCAGGTCTTGGGCACTTCGCTTTCCTGGATAAGGGCCTTGTTGTAGAACAGTGCGTAGGTTTCCGCCGATACGGGGTAGCCGTATTGTACGCCCCCGTAGGTGGAGGCGGTACGGCAGGCGCCCAGAATGTTGCTGTTGACCGATTCGGTATTGGCCGTGGGCAGGACATGGCCGTTGGTTACCAGTTCCCCCAGGCGGTCGTGGGGCGCCGCGAAAAGGTCCGGGCCCACATTGGCGGGGCCGTCCAGGGCGATCTGGTTAACCGAATCGCCAAGCTCCACATTGACAAATTTGATCGTTACATTGGGGTGCAGTTTGGTGTAGGCCTCCCCCGCCTGCCTGACGAACTCATCGGGCCCATTGGTGGATTCCCACACCGTCAATTCAACTTTTGCCGGACCGGACGAGGCGGCCCCATCCTTCTTGCTGCATCCGGCAAAATCCAACAGTCCAAGAACTATCAAAAGAAGTCTTTTGAACATTTTTGATCTCCCTTACGTGGTGATAATCGGTCCAGGCCAAAACCGCCCGGTTTTGGGTATAGATCGACTTACATATGAAAGTATAGCACTAATTGCGTAAAGAATTTCAAATAGCAGGAAAATTTTGTTCTGTCCGGCCGGTGTGGGCGGAAGATTGTTCAGAATTCTGTAATAAACGCCACAGAATTACGCGAAAACGCGGCGTTTCGCTGCCCGGCAAGCGGCTTCATTTTTTGGCGGTAGTAAAACCGTTGCCGATCATCTCGGCAATGGGGACGCCCAGATCGTCGCTTACGCTGATCCGGTAGACCGCCATGTTCTTTCCCCTGGACAGGCACACGGACCTGGCGGTAAGGCGTTTTCCCCTGGTGCTTTTCAGGTAGGAGATGCTGCAGGACTGGCCCACGGTAATCCCCACATCGGCGCCGCAGACCATGTCCAGGTTCGAGTGTACCGCAAAGGCCAGATCCGCCAGCGTAAAGATGGCGCCCCCCTGGACCCCCCCGCCGGCGTTCCGGTGGGTATCGGTAATCTCCATGCTGCACTCCACCAGGTCTTCCCGTACCGAGTCGATGACCGCCCCCGCAGCCGCGGCCCAACGGTCGGCGGAAAAAAACGTCCGGAATTTGTCCAAGTCAATGTCCACGGGATCCTCCTGCGAATTTACGGTAACATGGCATTTTTGGTCCGTCAATGTTACAATTAGGCACTGTGCAATTGCGGCCGGTCTTAATTCAGGAACAGCGCCTCAAAATGAACCCCCAGATTATCCAGGCGGTTAAATTGATCGAACTGCCCCTTCTGGACCTGCGCGGGCGGATTCAGGAGGAGCTTGAGCAGAACCCGGCGCTGGAGATGCTGGAAGACAGATCCACCGTTTCCCTGGAAGGGGCGGAAAAGCCTGTACGGGAGGAAGACGAGTACTTCGAGGCCAGCTCCGATCCGGGTTTTACCCGCCGGCAGGGCATGGAAGCCTCCGACGAGCGGCAGCGCTTTATGGAAGGGGTCCTTACCCGTGCGGAAACCCTGCAGGAACACCTGCTGCAGCAGATCCAACTGGAACCTATCGACGGCGAGCTGCGCGGGATCTGCGAAACCCTGATCCAGAACCTGGACACCGACGGCTTCCACAAGGAACCTGTGGGGACCCTGTTCGCGGACCCTCCCCCCCGCCTTGAAGAAGCCATGAACCTGGTCCGTTCTCTGGACCCCTGCGGAACCTGTACCTCCGGCTACCTTGAGTCGCTGCGGGTCCAGGCGGGCTTTTTGGACAATCCCCCCCCGGGCATCGAGGAAGCCCTTGGCTGCCTGGAATCTCTGCAGGGGGAGGACCTGGGCCGGGGGACAACGGCGGAAATCGCCATGAAGCTGGGCAAAACCGAGGAGGAACTACAGCTTTGCCTGGACAGTATCCGGGATCTTTCCCCGTTTCCGGGCCGGCAGTTTGCCTCCGGCGAGGTCCGCTACGTGATTCCCGATATACAGGTACTCCGCCGGGACGGGGATCTGGTTATCGTGCTGAACGAGGAAGAGATCCCCGTCCTGGGGATCAGCCACGATTTCCGCAAGCTTGTCTCCAGAACCAGCAAGGACACCCGCGAATTTGTCCAGAAGACCATCCAGGAGGCCCGCTGGTTCATCAACTCGGTCAACTTCCGGAACCAGACGCTGCTGCGGGTTTCGCGGGCGGTGGTGCTTTTCCAGCGGGATTTCTTTGTCCGGGGCCCCAAATTCCTGGCCCCCCTTACGCGGCGGGACATTGCCCAGGAACTGGAGCTTAACGACACGACCGTGTCCCGTATTGCGCGGGGGAAGTACATGCAGACCGAATGGGGGGTTTTCGAGATCCGGTACTTCTTTACGAATTCCATCAGCGGCCCCGGATCGGGGGGCTCCCAACATTCCAAGGGGGGCGTCAAGGAGGTGATCCGGGAGATCATCGATGCCGAAAAGGGGAAGCTTTCCGACCAGAAGATCGTGGAGCTTTTGTCAAAGCGGGGCATCAGCCTGGCCCGGCGGACGGTTGCCAAGTACCGGGCCGAGCTTGAACTGGGGTCGTCCTACGAACGCTAACTTTTTCCGGGGTAGTGTGGTAGTATGGGACGCTGGAGGCTGCCATGAATATTGACGTTAGGGCCGTGCATTTTAGCCTGAAGGATGAATCCAGACAGTACCTGGACCGGAAGATCGCCCGTATTCACAATGCGGAGAACATGATCGTGGATCTGCTTATCACGCTGACCCACGACAAAGATTTTCAGGCGGAGGCGACGGTGAACTTCCGCTGGGGTGTTTCCGTCCACGTCAAGGAAACCGCGTTCGAAGTTAATCCGGCAATTGACAAGCTTATGGACGTGCTTGATCAGAAGATCACCAAAGAAAAAGAAAAGGCCGCGGCAAAGAGGTAGGCCGGCCGGCTTACCGGGAACTTCCGGGCCGGGGCTAAAGCCAGCCTGCGGACGCCGGGGGTAATTTAACGCACGACAGGCCGCTAGGAGCGCACTATGGTCAACGCTATTGTAACCTTCGCCAAGTACAACCAGGAGGCGAACAAAAAAATCCTGGACCTGCTAAACGGGATTTCCAACGACGAACGGGAAAGGGAGCGGGGCTCCTACTACCACAGCCTGTCCGGGCTGGTCCGCCATATCGGAAGCGGGACATTGTTCTTTGCCGGGCTTTTTCGCGGCGCTTTGGGCTCCGCGCCGGCGGCCAAACCCCTGGCGGCCCTGGAGAAGATCAGCTTTCCCCCGGACGCCCTGGACGAAGCCCAGTGGGACAGGACGGCCGCCGGCTTGGAAAGCGTGGACCAGGCCCTGGCGGACTTTGCCGGGGCCCTGAACGATGCCAGCCTTGCCGCCCCGGTAAAGCTCGACTGGTACGGCGGCGACCCCGCGGACGTGCCCCTGTCCTTCATGTTCTACCAACTGACCGTCCACAACACCCACCACCGGGGGCAGATATCCCAGATCCTCGATGAACTAAAAATCGACAACGACTATTCGGCAATCAACGTGGCCTTCCGCTAGGCCGCCGCTGGCCCTTCCCCGCCGCCCGGGGCCAGCGCCTATATAAGGCCGTTTTGCATCCCTGTTACGCCTTAACTTCCCCAAAAAGACCGTCCCGGTAAGCGCCGATGTACTCCATGCACATCTCGTCCTTGCCCAGCAGGGCTTCGGCGGCGTAGATAAGGCCCAGCATGTCCTCGTTGGTGGGGTCGATAATGGCGCTGTCCATGCCGGCGCCCATGCAGAGGATGATAAAGCTGCGGTTGACAAACTTCCGCATCGGCAGGTTGAACGAGATATTGCTGGCGCCCGATGTGATGTGTACGTCGGGGCAGATTTCTTTTACCGTTTTGATGGTTTCGATGATCTTGGCGATACCGTCTTCGGAGGTGCAGAGCATCTCCACCACGGGGTCGACAAAGAGGTGGGACGGGTCGATCCCGTACTCCTTTGCCTTCGCGAGGATGCCCTTGAAAACGCCGATGCGCTGCTCCGCCGACTGGGGGATGCCCGTGTTGTCGCACAGCAGGGCGATGCAGTTCCATTCGGTACCCGCGATAACCGGGAAGATCTTCCCGATCTTGTCGCCTTCCAGCGACACCGAGTTTACCAGGCCCGGTTTTTTGCAGAATTTGACGGCTTCGGCAAAAACCCCGGGGTTGGGGCTGTCCAGGCAGATGGGGAGATCCGATTCCTGCTGGACCAGATCGACCAGCCATTTAAGGGTTTCAATTTCCTGTTCGGGGGAAACCGAGGCGCAGACATCAAGGTAGGACGCCCTGGCGGCTGTCTGCTTCCGGGCCAGGCTTTTAATGAATTTTTCGTTCCGTTCGGCAATGGCGGCGCCGGTTTTGGGAATGGATCCGTTGATCTTCTCACCAATGATAATCACAGTGATCACCTCGCGTAGAATATTTGTAAGTCCTGCGGAAATTCCACTGTGGAATTTCCGCATATTACCCCGCGATCCTAGATAGCCTTACCTTCCCTGTCAATTGAAAACGGCCGGAAACGCCAAAGTGAGCAACATAAGGCTATTTTTGAGCATAAAAATCATGGTATGACAGTAAAATCTTGCCTATAACTGACAGGGTAACTGGTAAAAACAACCGGAGGTGTCAGTCGATGCAGCATCACATTCAAAATAAAATATACCACGTAGAGATTCTTCCGCCCAAGCAGGCTACCGAAAAACTGCGGGAAGATTTGAAAAGCTTTACGGACAAGTACGAAAAGGTCCGGCAGAGCGGCAGGTGCGCCTGTATTACCGACAACGCCATGGGCCTGCTGGCCTTTCAGGGCGCCGAGTGTATTGAGGAGCTGGGCCTTGCGGTGAACAAGGGGCAGGTGATGATACACCTTAACACCTTCCACACCAAAGAAAATCTCCACGAGATACTGGATTCCTGTAAAAAGCTGGGGATCGAATACCTCCTGGTGGTGTCGGGCGACGGGTCCGACCGGCTGCCCAAGCTCCAGCCTGCCGATGTGGGCGCGGGGGACGCGCAGTCGGTAACTTCGGTGGAGCTGCTGCGTTACATCGGCCGGGAATACCCCGGGGTCTTTACCATGGGGGTGGCCTTTAACCCCTACGAGCCGCCGGAACACGAGTTTGAAAAGCTTAGGCGGAAATTTGACGCCGGGGCGTCTTTTATCATCACCCAGCCGATTATCGAGAAAAACGCCGTCATTGACGAAATGCTTGCAAAGTACCCCGGCGTGCCGGTGATTATCGAAGCCTGGATGAGCAAGAAGATAAGCCTGCTTTCCGACGCGGTGGGCTACACCATTCCGGAAGACACCCCCTTCGATCCCATCGCAACGTTAAAGCAGATCCACCAGGACTACCCCGGCTGCGGCGTGTACCTTTCGCTGCTGGGATTTAAAACCCAGTACCCGCTGATTTCTGAAACCTGGAAGTGAGGAACCAATCATGAAAATAGTCGTTTGCATCAAACAGGTCCCCGGAACAACGGACGCGAAAATTGACCCGGAAACAAAGCGCATTGTCCGCGAGGGCATTGCCGCGACCATCAACCCCTTCGACACCTACGCGATAGAGGAAGCGGTGCTGTTACGGAAAAAGTACGGCGGCGAGGTTATCGCCCTTTCCATGGGGCCGGAACGCGCCCAGGCCGTTATCCGGGAGGCCATTTCGGTGGGCGCGGACCGGGGCCTGCTGCTTTCGGACCGGGCGTTTGGCGGTTCCGATACCTGGGCGACAAGCTACGTGCTTGCCAGGGTTATCGAAAAAATAGGCGGCGTGGATCTGGTGCTGTGCGGCAGGCAGGCGATTGACGGCGACACCGCCCAGGTGGGGCCCGGCATCGCGGCCCACCTTGACTGGCAGCTTGCCGCGCATGTCATGGCCGTGGACGCCGTGTCCGGTACGACTATTACCGTGCGGCGCATGCACGAGGACGGCTGCGATATCTGCGAGTTGGATTTTCCGGCGGTAGTTACCGTGGTAAAGGGTATTAACACGCCGAGGATCCCCACCCTTAAAGGGCGGCTGGCGGCGGAAGAAGCCGAAATTCCCGTGTGGAAGCCCGCCGACATCGGCGCCGATCCCGGCAAGATCGGCCTTGACGGTTCCCCGACCAGGGTGGTGAAAACGGAGCCGCCGCCGCCCCGGGGCGGGGTGTCCAAAAAGATAAGCGGAACCCCCGGCGGCTGCGCGGCGGAACTTTTCAAAGAACTGAAACAGCGCGGGATACTTTAAGGAGACAGGCAAACAAAATGCTGATTACCAACGATAGCGACAAGCAGGATTTTTCAAACGTATGGGTCATGGCAGAGATCTCCCAGGGGAAGCTGCACCCGGTTACCCACGAGCTTTTAGGCGCCGCCCGGCGTCTCGCTTCCCTGCGGAACAAGAAGGTCGGCGCGGTACTCTTTGGCGCCAAGGTTAAGGATCTTGCGGCCTCTCTTATCCCCTACGGCGCGGACCTTGTCATTGTTGTCGAAGATCCGCGCCTGGACGGATTTAACGACGAACTGGAAGGGCGGCTTTTGAAGCGGCTCATTGAAAAGTACAGGCCCGAGACCGTGCTTTACGGCGCGACCACGCGGGGAAGGGCCCTGGCGCCCCGGGCGGCGGTCATGTGCAACTGCGGCCTTACCGCAGACTGCACCGGGCTCGATATCGATCCGGAAAACGGCGACCTACTCCAGACCCGCCCGGCCTTTGGCGGCAACATTATGGCTACCATCCGCTGCTCAAAACACCGCCCGCAGATGGCCACCGTAAGGCCGCAGGTTATGAAGGCCCCCGCCCCGGATTCAGGACGCCGGGGGGAGATCCTTACCGAATCCGTAGACACATCCGAGGCGGAAAAGATCAAACGGATTCTCAAATACATCCGCAGCACCGAAGCGACGGTGAACCTGGCGGAAGCCCGGATCATCGTTTCCGGCGGCCGGGCCATGAAGGGGAGCGAAGGCTTCAAGGTCCTTGAAGCCCTGGCGGCCCAGTTTGGCGGCGCGGTGGGCGCGAGCCGCGCGGCGGTTGACGCCGGGTGGATCTCTTACGCCCACCAGGTAGGCCAGACCGGGCAGACCGTACAGACCAAAGTCTACATCGCCTGCGGCATCTCCGGCCAGATTCAGCATCTGGTGGGCATGCAGTCCTGCGAGACCATTATCGCCATCGACAAGAACCCGGACACCCCGATGATGCAAATGGCGGATATCGCGGTTTCCGGCGATCTTTTTGAAGTTGTCCCCGCGCTGACGGAACTTCTGAAAAAAAACTCATAGGAGGCTGCCATGTTAACCGACGCTGAAATCGCCCGGGCGGCGGCTCTGCAGCCGATTGCCGGCATAGCGGAAAAAATCGGCATCGCAAGCGACGATCTGGATTTTTACGGGAAGTACAAGGCCAAACTTTCGCGGGCGCTGCTCTCCCGGCTTTTTGCGAAACAGGAAAGCGGCAGGCTTATCCTGGTAACGGCTGTCAACCCTACGCCGGCGGGGGAAGGCAAAACTACCACCAGCGTGGGCCTTGCAATGGCCCTTAACCGCATCGGCAAGAAAACGGTCCTAGCCCTGCGGGAGCCATCCCTGGGGCCCGTGTTCGGCGTAAAGGGCGGCGCCGCCGGCGGCGGCTACTCACAGGTGCTGCCCATGGAGGAGATCAACCTTCACTTTACCGGGGACTTCCACGCCATTACCAGCGCGAACAACCTGCTTTCCGCGATGATCGACAATTCCCTCCAGCAGGGCAACCCTTTGGGGATCGATCCCAAGCGCATCCTCTTTGCGCGGGTCCTTGACATGAACGACCGCGCGCTGCGGAACGTTATCGTGGGCCTTGGCGCAAAAGCTGACGGCGTTACCCGGCAGGAACGTTTTACGATCACGGTGGCGTCGGAAGTTATGGCGATACTGTGCCTGGTGACGGATCTTGCGGATCTGAAAAAGCGCCTGGCGGGGATCCTGGTTGGCTATACCTACGAGGGGAAGCCCGTGTACTGCCGGGACCTGGGGGCGGAAGGATCCATGGCGGCCCTGCTGCGGGACGCCCTGCAGCCGAATCTGGTGCAGACCATCGAGGGGACCCCCTGCCTTATCCACGGCGGGCCCGTCGCCAATATCGCCCACGGCTGTAACTCGGTGCTTGCCACCAGGGCGGCCCTTAAGCTTGGGGACTACGCCATTACCGAAGCGGGTTTTGGCGCGGACCTGGGGGCGGAAAAGTTTATCGATATCAAGTGCCGGTCGGCGGGGCTTGCCCCTTCCGCCGCCGTCCTGGTAGCCACGGTGCGGGCGCTCAAGTACAACGGCGGCGTGTCCAAGAATCACCTTAAAGAGCCGAACCCCCAGGCCCTGCGGAAGGGTCTGCCGAACCTCCAGGCCCACCTTGAAAACCTTGCCAAGTTCGGCGTACCCGTCGTGACGGCTATCAACCACTTCTACACGGACACCGATGAGGAGATCGACATTGTAAAAAAAGCGGCGGAAGCCGCCGGCTCGGAAGCGGTGGTGTCCAAAGCCTTCGCCGAAGGCGGCAAGGGCGCCGAAGAACTGGCGAAGGCGGTCGTCCGGGCGGCCGAGTCGGGCAAGGCCGCCTGCCGCCAGCTCTACGATACGGCGCTGCCGGTAAAAGAAAAAATCGCCATACTCGCCAAAGAGATCTACGGCGCGGGCGACGTTGTGTACAGCGCCGATGCCGAAAAGGGCGTCGCGGAGATCGACAAGCTCGGCCTTTCGGGGCTTCCGGTCTGCGTGGCGAAAACCCAATACTCCCTTTCGGACGATGCCGCGCTTCTGGGCCGCCCGCAGGGCTTTACCCTCCACGTCCGGGAACTGCGGCCCTCGGCGGGCGCGGGCTTCCTTGTGGCCGTTACCGGGGAAATCATGACCATGCCCGGCCTCCCCAAGCGTCCGGCGGCCCTGGACATTGACGTGGACGAAGCGGGAAATATCCTCGGTATCTTTTAATGGCTATTCTGTCCCCGGCGCAGATCTTCGATCACGCCGTTGCCGCCGGGGTGGCGAAAACCGGCAGGAAGTTTTTAAGCACCCTTGTGCTGGCCTTCCTTGCGGGGGCCTTTATCGCCTTTGGCGCGGAAGGTTCCAACATGGCGGCCTTCAACCTCCTTTCAAAGCCCGAAACCTACGGGCTGGGCCGGGCCCTGGCGGGCGCCGTTTTCGGTATCGGTTTGATGCTGGTTCTGATCGCCGGGGGCGAACTTTTTACGGGCAACTGCCTTATCATCGCGGGGGTTCTTGACCGCAAAGTAAGCTGTTCAAAAATGCTCCTTAACTGGCTCGTGGTGTACGCGGGCAACTTCGCGGGCGCCCTGTGCATCGCTTATTTTATGAACGTATCGGGGTTGTTTTCCGGGGGCGGCGGCCTTTTGGGCGGCATGACCATAAGAATAGCCGCCGGAAAAACGGCCCTTTCGTTCTGGCCCGCCTTTGTCCTGGGGGTCCTGTGCAATTGGATGGTGTGCCTTGCGGTGTGGGTTTCATACGCGGCGGACGAACTTCCGGGGAAACTTCTGGCCTGTTTTTTTGTCATCTTCCTCTTTGTCACCTCGGGCTTTGAACACAGCGTCGCCAACATGTACTACGTGCCCGCCGGCATTTTCGCAAAGGCAAACGGCGCCTGGGCCGCCGTTTCGGGCGTCCCGGCGTCCCAGCTTGAATCCCTTAACTGGGGCAATTTTGTGGTAAAAAACCTTTTCCCCGTTACCCTGGGGAACATTGCCGGCGGTTCCGGTATGGTAGGCGCGCTGTACTGGCTTGGATTGAAATAGGATAAACTGGATGAACGAAAAGGAGGGCAGATACCATGGCGATTATCATTGACGGCAAGGCCATAGCCGCAAAAGTCCGGGACGATGTGAGGCTCCGCACGCAAAAACTAACGGAGCGGGGGATACGGCCCTGCCTGGCGGTGATCCTTGTCGGAGAAAACCCCGCGTCGGTATCCTACGTGACCGGCAAAGAAAAAGCCCTGGCGGAAGCGGGAATGGACGGGCGGGACATCAGGCTTCCTGCGGCCACCAGCGAAGCGGAACTCCTTGCCCTTATCGCCGCCCTGAACGCCGACAGCGCGGTACACGGGATTCTTGTGCAGCTCCCGCTTCCCCCGCACATCAGCGAGGACCGGGTAATAAACGCCATCAGCCCCGAAAAAGACGTGGACGGTTTTCACCCCGTGTCGGTGGGGAACATGGTCCTGGGCAGGCCCGGCTTCCTGCCCTGTACGCCCAACGGGATCGTGTACCTGCTCAAGGAGATGCAGATCAAAACCGCCGGGGCCCACGCGGTTATCCTGGGCAGGTCGAACATCGTGGGGAAGCCCCTGGCCAGCCTGCTTATCAGGCGGGACGTGAACGCCACGGTCACCGTCTGCCACACGGGGACGCCGGATTTTTCACTCTACACAAAACAGGCGGACATCCTTATTGCCGCGGTGGGAAAGCCCGGCCTGGTGACCGCCGGCATGGTAAAGCCCGGCGCGGCGGTTATCGATGTCGGCGTCAACCGCGTGCCGGATTCCTCCCGGAAATCGGGCTTCGTCCTCCGGGGCGATGTTGACTACGACGCCATCGAAAAAATCGCGGGCTGGATCACCCCCGTGCCCGGCGGCGTCGGCCCCATGACCATCGCCATGCTCATGCGGAACGTAGTCGAAGCCGCCGAGACCCCGTAGCGCCGGGGCCGCATGGCGCTGAAGCGCGACAGTCTTTAAGACACCCCGCCCGGTTCGCGGATCGCAAGCTTGTCGCAGCGCCGGAAGCCGTGTTCCGCCATGTACAGGGCGATGCCGTCGATAATTTCCGTCATGGCGCAGGGATTGGCGAAGGTTGCCGATCCAACCTGGACAGCCGCAGCCCCGGCCAGAAGAAATTCCAGGGCGTCCTCCGCGTTGGCAATGCCCCCCATGCCCACGATGGGGACGGGCGGCCGGGGGGCGCCGGGGGGCCGCAGGGCTTCCCACAGTTCCCAGACCATACGCAGGGCGATGGGCCTGACGGCGGGGCCGGAAAGGCCGGCGCTGGTGTTGTCGAAAACAGGCCGCCGCAGGCGGGTATCAATCGCCATGGCTTTGAAGGTGTTTACCAGTGAAAGGGCGTCCGCGCCGGATTTGACGCAGGCGCGGGCCACCGCCGCCAGGTCCGGGGCGTTGGGGGAAAGCTTTACCATAAGCGGCTTGTCCGGGGCCGCCCCGCGCACCCGTCCGGTTACAAGCGCGGCGGCCTCCGCCTCCAGGCCAAAGGCCATGCCCCCGGCTTTTACGTTGGGGCAGGAAATGTTGAGTTCGATCATGTCAATCGCCGCATGGTTAAGGAGGGCCGCCCCCTCCGCGTATTCCTCCGCCGTGGAACCCGAAAGATTGGCGATAACCGCCGGGCCCAGGCTGCGGAGGGCGGGGAGTTCGTGTTCGATAAAAGCCGGAATACCGGGGTTCTCCAGGCCGATGGAATTCATCAGCCCCGCCGGGGTTTCGTGGAGCCGCTGCCCGCCGTTGCCCGGCCGCGGATTAAGGGTAAGGCCCTTGGTGCAGATACCGCCAAGCCGGGCAATATCCAGGAGCCCCGCGTACTCCCTGCCGTAACCAAAGGTCCCGGACGCGGCAATCACGGGGTTTCTGAACAGGACCCCTGCGATGGTAACCGACAGGTCGGGGCCGGGCCGGCCGGGAAGAGGCGGGGTAGGATCCGTCACGGGTTCGCCCCCGTCGATGCGCTGAGGCCCGCCGCCGGAAAAATATCCGCCGCCGGGAAGATCGGGCCGTCGGCGCAGCAGCGCCGGTTCCCCGCCGCCGTCTTGACCGTGCAGCCCAGGCAGGCCCCCACGCCGCAGGCCATGGATCGCTCCATGCTGACATAGCAGGGGACCCCCGCAATCCGGCACTGTTCCGCCACCGCCCGGAGCATGGGCAGGGGGCCGCAGGCGAACACGCAGGGACGGCCCCGGTACTCCGCAAAATCCGGTATCCGCCCCCGGCGGCCCTCGCTCCCGTCCTCGCTGGCGACCAGCAGGGACGCCGCCCGGTCCCGCAGTGATTCCAGCCCAAAGGAAGCGGACCTGAACCCGGCGTACAGATCGAACCCGCCGCCCAGCTCGTCCCCCAGGGCCGCCAGCGGGGCAATGCCGATACCCCCGCCCACCAGGGCCGGGGCCCCGCCCAGGACCGCTTCGCCTGGCGGGGTATCCCCGTCCCCGGTTTCGCCGCGCGGAATGGCCTGCGGCAGAAAATCCTTCCAGCGGTTACCCAGAGGCCCGGTAAGGGCCGCCCCTTCCCCCGCCCGCAGTTGGCCAAGCTCCCCGGTCCCCCGGCCTTTTTTCAGCACCAGAAAACTAAGCCGGCGGGAAACCCCGTCCCAGCGGTAGACGCTGATGGGCCGGGGGAGAAAGGGGCTCCCCCTCTGTGCCCTGATCATGAAAAACTGCCCCGCCGCCGGCGCCGGGCCGGGCCATTCAAAATCGAGGCGGAAAACGGCGGCGCCAAGATCGGCCCTGGCGATCAGCGGGCAGATTAGGTAGCGCCTGGGGGAAGGAGCCATAGGCCAAATCTAGTGAAAAGCCCGGGGCCGGACAAGGCCGGCGGCCCGGATGGCGTCCCGCATGGTTATGGCGGCCCGGCGGGCCGCTTCTGCGGCAAAGCGGTTGTCCGCTTCGCAGCCCGGCCCTTCGCAGGCCCCGCCTGCGGCCTTGAGTTCGGCGGTCCAGGCCCGCAGGATGGAACGGGAGGCGTTTACTACCCCGCCGTTGCCGTCCCGCAGCAGCAAAGCGGCGTCTTCCGCCGCGCCGCCCTGGGCGCCGTAACCGGGAATAAGGAAAAACAGATTGGCGTAGCGGGACCGGATCGCCGCCGCTTCTTCGCGTTCGGCGCCGGACTTGGGGTCCGCGCCTACCACCGCCCCAAATGCGCCGTAGCCGTGGCGTCCCGGGCGGGCTTCCGCCAGGGCGGAAAGTTTGGCCCCCACCGCGTCGTACAGGCGGAACGGGGCTGCGTTGTCCGTACCGGGGGGGGGCTTTAGTTCAAGGTACTCAAAGTCCCGCATCCCCCCGTTGCTGGTACGCATCAGCACAAAGGCGCCTTTTCCCGATTCTTCGGCGCAGGAAACCCAGGGTTCTACGGAGTCCATCCCCATGTAGGGGGAAAGGGTGACAAAGTCCGCCTCAAAATCGCCCTGGAAATGGGCCTGGGCGTAACGCCGGGCCGTATCGGCAATGTCCCCCCGTTTGATGTCGGCAATTACCAGCGCGCCCCGGTCCCGGATACAGCGCAGGGTTTCCGCGTAGACCCCAAGCCCCGCAAGGCCCATCGCCTCGTAGTAGGCGATCTGCACTTTGTAGCAGGCCGCCGCGTCGATGGTGGCGTCGATCAGGGCCTTGTTGTAGGCCAGCACGGCGGCGGCGTCCGAAGCGGCGCTGCCGCGCTCCAGGGGCGGCACGTATTCCGCGGCGGTGTCCAGGCCCACGCACACGGGGCCCCGGTCCGCGACCGCTTCGTAAAGTTTGTCCATGTTGTACATCGGGCCCTCCTGTGATCCGCAGTTTTGCAAAACCCGGCCCGCTACCGGAAATCCCCCGCGAACCTGATCTCGTCGCAGTATTCGCAGCGGTAGGTCCGCTGCCGGGGATTCTCCAGGTGGAAGATGTGGGGGGCGTAGCTTTCCGTAGAGGTGATGCACCGGGGGTTTTTGCAGATCAGCACATTTTCTACCCGTTCGGGCAGTTTAAGCTTGATCTTTTCGGTGATAACTTCGTTTTCGATGATATTCACCGTGATATTGGGATCGATAAGGCCCAGCACGTCAAAGTTAATGCTGATCGTGTTATCGATCTTGATGATGTCCTTTTTCCCCATCTCCCTGGAATTGGCGTTTACCACAAAGGCAACGCCGTAACATGCTTTGTCCAGCCCCAGCCAGTTGAATATTTTGATTCCCAGGCCCGCCTTGATATGATCGATAACGATACCGTTTTTTATTTGGTCTATGTTAAGCATGGTTTACCCCCAATACGCTGGAAATTAAGGCCATCCGGATATACATGCCGTATTTGGCCTGCCTAAAGTACGCCGCCCTGGGGTCCGCGTCCACCTCGACGGCGATTTCGTTAACGCGGGGCAGGGGGTGCAGGATAATAAGATCGTCCTTCGCCTTTTCAAGCTTGTCGGGGCTTAAAACGTAGGTATCTTTCAGGCGTATGTAGTCTTCCTCGTTAAAGAAACGTTCCCGCTGCACCCTGGTCATGTACAGCACATCCAGGACGGGCATGGCTTCCTCGAAACTGCCGATTTCCCGGTAGGCGATGCCCTGCTGTTCCAGAAGCCGGGTGATGTACTCAGGCAGCCTGAGTTCGCCGGGGGAAATAAAAATCATGGTAAGATTCCCGTAGCGGGCCAGGGCCTTTGCCAGGGAGTGAACCGTGCGGCCAAACTTTAGGTCTCCGCAAAAACCCACCGTAAGGCCCTGGAGCGTGTCCCGTAATTTTTCCTCCCCTTTCCCCCGGAGCCGTTTGATGGTCAAAAGATCCGTCAGGGTCTGGGTTGGGTGGTGGTGGCCGCCGTCCCCGGCGTTGATGACCGGAATATCCGCGCAGCGGGAGGCCAGCAGGGCCGCCCCCTCCTTGGGATTCCGCATGACGATAAGGTCCGCGTAACAGGCCACCGTCCGTACCGTGTCCGCCAGGCTTTCCCCCTTGGCGGCGGAGCTGGAACCCGGCTCCGCGAATCCCAGGCAGCTCCCCCCCAGGCGCAGCATCGCCGCTTCGAACGAAAGCCGGGTCCGGGTGCTGGGTTCAAAGAACAGCGTGGCCAGAACTTTTCCCCGGCAGCTTTGCCGGAGGAAGCCCTTGTCTTCCTCGATCCGTTGCGCCAGGTTAAACAGGCCTTCCATCTCCTCAAGGCTAAAGTTCCCCGGCTCCACCAGGGATCGTCCTTCAAGCATCACCCCTCCTAGCAGTTTGCCGCAGCAGGCCGCTTTGGCATAAAAAAAAGCCGCCCAAAGGCGGCTTTCCTGCAACACAAAATAGAAGCTTTTTCAAAACCGGCCGGGTTTTGAAACCGGCCCCGCAGACAAAAAATTCCATGGTCCTTGTGGTTCTTCATGTTCTGTTTTTACCCGCGCCCCTCGCGGGACCCGCAGTACAGGTACTTTAGCGGGAATGGCGAAAACTTACAAGCGGGGAACGCCATTGTCCGGCTTGACCCGTTATTGACATTTCCTGCGGCATGGGTCAAAAATAAGGCGAAGTTTTCAGGGCGGGGTGAGCCCGGCAGACCCGGAAGGGTCCCGGCAATTCCCCACCGGCGGTATAGCCCGCGAGTCCGGCCCCGGCGGGGCAGGATTGAACCGGTGGAATTCCGGCGCCGACGGTACAGTCCGGACGGAAGAAAAACGACGACCGCGTACAGGCGATCTTGAATTTCCGAAGACAGGCCCTTGAGGAGCGATCCTTGGGGGCTTTTTTTTGGGCTTGCGGGCGCGGCGGGCGGCATCAGGAGGTGCATTGTGAAAAGGGGACTGCTGACGGTCATGGCCCTGCTTGCGGCGGGGCAGGTTTTTGCGGCGGGAATGAGGGAAGACAGGGGGGAGGGGGATTTTTCGGTGCTGGTCTACATCACCGGCGTGGTGGCCGGCAGCCCCCCCTACGAACTGCTGGTAGAGGGCGCCCAGGAATTTGCCGCGTCCCATTCCGGCGTTACGATCAAGGTCTACGAGGCGGGCTTTAACCAGGCGGAGTGGGTAGAACAGCTTACCTCGCTGGTGGCGGGGGGCGCGTTTGATCTGGTCCTTGGCTCCAACCCTTCGCTGCCCGACATTTGCGTAAACGTGGGGAAGAAATTCCCCGGTCAAAAATTCGTCATTACCGATGCGGAGTTCCGGGGCAACCCCCAGATCAGCACCTACCTCTACAACCAGTACGAACAGTCCCTCTACCTGGGCTACCTGGCGGGGCTTGTAACCACCAGTTCCATGCCCCATGCGAACCGGACGAAAAAAATCGGGGTTATCGCCGCCCAGGAGTACCCCATCCTGAACAAGCATATCGTCCCCGGTTTTCTGGACGGGGCCCGCCTGGCGGACCCGGCGATAGAGCTTGACTTCCGGGTTATCGGCAACTGGTTCGACGCCAGCAAAGCTGCGGAACTTGCCGGGGGCATGATCGATGCCGGCGTGGACGTGTTCGCCTCCATCGCGGGCGGCGCGGCCCAGGGGCTGATCCGCAGCGCCGCCGGGCGGGGGGCCTACATGGTGTGGGACAACACCAACGAGTACCGGCAGGCGCCGGGGATCATCGTGGGCTGCGGGTTTATGGCGCAGAAAAAACTGGCCGAGGAGATCCTTGCCGATGCCGTCGCGGGGAAGATCAGCTACGGGTCTTCCCGTACTGTCGGCGTGAGGGAAGGCTACCTGGATTTTATCGGCGGCGATCCTGATTACATCGCCTCCCTGCCCCAGGATATTCGGGACAAGTTCGGCGCTTTTATGGACGATATTCGCGCCGGGCGGGTTGGGTACACGGTCCCTCCCCTGCGCTGACCGGGCGGACGGCATGGCGCCAGACAGCGCGGAGTACGCGGTACGGCTGTGCAATATCAGCAAGGTCTACCCCGGCACGGCCCGCCGCGTGAACGACCGGATCAGCCTGGAACTAAAACGGGCGGAAATTCTGTGCCTTGCGGGGGAGAACGGCGCGGGCAAGACCACGCTGATGAAGATCCTCTGCGGGGTGGAGCAGCCCGCCGAAGGGGAAATTTTTATCCGGGGGAAGCAGGTGCGAATCGCCAACCCCCTGGCGGCGATCCGAATGGGAATCGGCATGGTCTACCAGCACTTTATGCTCTTTCCCGATCTAACCGTGGCCCAGAACGTTGTTATGGGTATTGAGCCGCGCATAGCGGGGATCTTCTACGACCACCGGAAGGCCCTGGAGCAGGTTAACGCTTTTATCGAGGCCCACCGTTTCGCCATCGGGGGGGGTACGCGGGTAAGCGACCTGACGGTGGGGCAGAAACAGCAGGTGGAGATTCTCAAACTCCTCTACCGCGATGTGGATATCCTTATCCTTGACGAACCTACCGCGGTGCTGACCCGGCAGGAAACAGTATCCCTGTTCAAGACCCTGCGGGCGCTGAAGGCTGCGGGCAAGTCGATTATCCTTATCACCCATAAACTGCCGGAGATTGGGGAAATATCGGACCGGGTAGCGGTGATGCGCCAGGGCGCGCTGGCGGGGCTGCGGGAGACCGCCGCAGTCGACATAACAACTATTTCCCGGATGATGATCGGGGCCGAAAACGCGCCCGACGCCGGGGCCGCGCAGGAGACGCCGGGCGGGCCGCCGGGGGAGCTGCGCGGGGAGTTAGGCGGGGAACTGCGCGGCGAGGTGCTGCGCTTTGACGATGTGACGGTGCGGCGGCGGGGCCAGAAGCAGCCGCTGCTGGATCATCTAAGCTTTACGGTGCGCGGGGGGGAGATCCTGGGCTTTGCCGGGGTAGGGGGCAACGGGCTGGGGGTTCTGGAGGCCCTGCTGGGGGGCTTCCTGCACCCGGCGTCGGGCGCGATCTACCACCGGGGGAAGGATATTTCCCGCTTCCGCATTTCCGATCTGCGCCGGGAGGGCCTGGCCTACGTTCCGGCGGACCGCCTGCGGGTGGGGACCGCGCCCGGGGCCACGGTGGAGGAGAACCTTATCATGAACCGCCGCCGGGAATTTGGCAAAAAAGCGCTGCGCGGTTTTACCCAGGACCTTATCCGGCGTTTCAATATTTCGGGCAGTTGGAACCAGACCCTTGGGACCCTTTCGGGGGGCAATATCCAGAAGCTGGTTCTGGCGCGGGAAATTGACCAGTTCCGGGACTACATCGTGTTTTCCGAACCCGCCTGGGGCCTTGATATTACGGCGGGCGCCGCCGTGTACCGTGAGATACGGCGGCTCCGCGATCTGGGCGCGGCGGTACTGCTTATCTCCGCCAATTTGGACGAGATCCTCGCGCTGGCGGACCGGATCATCGTCCTGTACCGGGGCGCGGCGGCGGCGGAACTGCGGGATACCGGCGGGATACCGGACATCAAAGAGAGAATCGGCGCGTATATGCTGGGGGGGACGGCGTGAGCGGCGATAGCGGCGGTCTGGGGGGCTGGCGTACCAGGCAGCCTTCGCCGGGGCTGGGGGGCCAGCGGGGGCCGCCGGGAACGGCCCGGGCGAACACGACCGCCCCCGGCCTGCGGAGTCCGGAGTTCCCCCGCTACCCAAGCCTCTACACCGCTGCCGGAATGGCCCTTATCCTTGTCATTTCCCTTGCCCTGGTTGTCGCCCTGGCCTTCCTTTTCAGCAAGAGCCCCGGCAGGACGCTGTGGTTTTTTTTCCTGGGCCCCCTGCAGAATCGCTACCAGTCCGGCAATATGCTCAACGGCGCCGTGCCCCTGATCTTCGGCGGCCTGGGGGTCTGCATCGCCATGAAGGCGAACAGCTTTAACCTGGGGGGCGAGGGGCAGATCTACGCCGGGGCTTTTGTCTCCACCCTTGCCGCGGTCGCCCTGGGGGACTGGGCCGGGCCGGCGCTGCCAGGCATGCCTGCGGCCCTGTCCGCGATCCTGGGCTGGTTCGCGGTTGCGGCGGCCCTGCTGGCGGGGGCGGTCTTTGCCGGCGCGGCGGCCTGGGTTTCCGGTTTCTGCCGGGCCAAATGGAACACCAGCGAGCTGATCACCAGCTTTCTTGTTTCCGGCTCCCTGGTCCTGATCGTCAACTACCTTGTAACCGGGCCCTTTATGGATCGGGAAACCAACCTCCTTTCCACGGAAAAAATACCGGAGCTTTTCCGGCTCCCGCTGATTCTTCCCCCCTCGAATTTAAGCGCCGCCCTTTACGCCGCCCTGGGGGCGGTAGTCCTGGTTTCGCTGTTTTTGTCGCGGACCCGGACGGGTTACGAGATCCGCATGACCGGAAGCAACGAGCTGTTCGCCCGCTACGGGGGCATCGAGACGGGGCGGATCACCATGCTTGCCATGTTTCTCAGCGGCGCCTTCTACGGCCTGGCGGGGGGCATTTCCGTATACGGGACCTACTACGCCACGATAAAGGAATTCTCATCCGGCCTGGGCTGGAACGGCCTGGCGGCGGCCCTTATCGCCCGGTTCCGCCCCGCCCTTGTTATCCCTGCGGCGGTGTTCTTTGCCTGGATCAGCGCCGGCGCCCGTATGGCTATGCAGTTCTCCGATGTCACGCTGGAACTGGCCTCCATCGTGCAGGGGCTTATCCTGCTGCTGGCGACAAGCCAGGTGCTGCTGGATCTTTTTAAAAGGAGTAGCCCCCGGTGAGCTTCCCCCTGCTGCACAGCGCGGTGAATATCATGACGCCCATCCTCTTTGCCGCCCTGGGGGGGCTTTTTACCGAGCTGTCCGGAATGCTCAATATCGCCCTGGAGGGCCTTCTCCTGACCGGGGCCTTCGCGGCGGCGGCGGGGGCCTATTACACCGGGAGCCTTGCGGGGGGGCTTGCCGCAGGGATTCTAAGCTCTGTACTGCTGTCATGTCTGCTGGGCGCAGTAATTCTAAGACTCCGCGCCAATGTGTTTGTCGCGGGGCTTGCGGTAAACCTGCTTGCCGGGGGGCTTTCGGTTGTTCTGTCCTTCCACCTTTTCGGCAAACGGGGGGTAGTAAACCTGCCGGGCCTCCCCCCGCTTCCCTCGCCGCATATTACCTCCATCCCGATCCTGGCCGAACTGTTTTCGGAACACAGCCCGTATATGTACGCCGCCCTGCTGGCCCTTGCCGCAAGCGCCGTGATCCTCCGCCAAACCCCCTTTGGGTTCCGGCTGCGCTCCTGCGACCGTTACGCAAGCGCGATGGTTTCGCTGGGGCTTAATCCTGACCGCTATCGGTTTTGCGCCTATCTTATATCCGGGCTGTGCTGCGGTATCGGCGGCTCTTCCCTTTCCCTGGGGCTTGGGGCCTTTGTCCCCAACATCTCCGCCGGAAAGGGCTGGATCGCCCTGGTGGTTATCTTTCTGGGAAACCGGAAACCCCTGGGGCTTCTGGGGGCGGCCTTTGTCTTTGGCCTGGCGGAAGCCTTTTCCAATTACGCGCAGGGGATCTTTCAAATCAGCGCGGATTTTATCCTCGCCATTCCCAACATCTTTACCCTGCTGGTCATGATCGGCATGTCGGTATACACGGGCCGCCGGGAATAGAGCGTTGCTGCAAATATAGTTGGCCGGTCCCCGTCCCTTTAGCCGTTTTCCGCCAGAGTGTTTTGCAGCGCCGTGTTGCAGTTTTCCCTGTTCCGTTTGTCGCTTATGTGGTCATTGTAGTAGTAGGTAACGCTGCTGTCTATTTTGCCCAGGACATTCATAAGCGTTCTTTCCGTGTTTATCCAGGCCCTCCCTGACGCGGCGGATGACGGGGTTATTTCTTCTACTTCCCATTCGTTGGCCCCGTATCTGAAACTATAATACGATGCCAGGTCTGTTTCCGAATTTATAATCCAGGCCCCTTCGGAGTAAAACGATTTTGAAGTTCCGCTAAAACTCAGCGTAAGGAACCGGTCTTCGCTGCTGCCTGCCCCGCCGCTGTTTGTCCCGTTGCTGCTTATGACATAAAAACTATGAAAAAGCGCCGGTGTTCTTTTTATATGCGCCGCTATGGCGCGTCTGGTGTAAGCCGACATGGCGTACTGTTCCGGTGACGCAAGAATCTCTTCCAACTGTTCTTTTACCGCAGGCTCTTTGCTTAAAATTTCTTTGCCATCGAAATCCAGCGTTAATACGTACATGCCCGCCTGGAACGTTGCGCATGCGCCTTCCAGCAGAAGAAACAGCCCTGTCAAAACCAATGCCGCCCCGTGGGTTTTCACAGTTCCGCCAGCGTTTGCCGCAGGACCTCGTTCAGCAGATCCAGCGGGGGCTCCCGGATATAGCCGAGTTTTTTCATTTCCTCGGCAAGAGAACGGGCGGCGCGAATGTCGGCCCCGGCCTGCCGGTAGACATCGTCCCAACTGCGGTTAAGCCGGGCCAGCCCTTCGGCGACGGCCTGGGCGGCTACGTCGGCGGCTTCCCGGGCAAAAATATCGGTCTCCTCGATGGTGGCGATGATATTGTCCGGGGAAATGCCCCGGCCTTCCGAAAATTCCGCGATGGAATGGGCGCAGCGAATCGCCATGGTATCGCTTATCTTTTTGGAGCGCACCGCCAGCACCCCTTTAAGGATGCCGGGAAAACAGACCGAGTTGTTTACCTGGTTGGGAAAATCGCCGCGGCCGGTGGCTACGATGTAGGCTCCTTCCTCTTTGGCGGCGTAGGGCCAGATCTCCGGGACCGGGTTCGCGCAGGCGAACACGATGGCCCCGGAAGCCATGGAGCGGACCCATTCCCGTTTAACGGTGTCCGGGCCGGGGGACGAAAGGGCGATAAGCGCGTCCGCGCCCTTTACGGCGCGGTCAATGGAATCGACGCAGCCGGGGTTGGTCAGCCCGCACAGTTCCCACTTGCGGTAGGCGCCGGGGTTGTTCCGCAGATCCTCGCGGTTCCGGTGGAGGGCCCCCCGGTTGTCAAAAACGGTTATGTTTTCGCCCCGGCCCCCGTCGGCAAGGATAAAGCGGGCGATCGTGCTGTTGGCGGCACCCGCCCCCAGCAGCACGATTTTTGCCTGGTCTATGGGCTTGCCCGCCAGCTTGAGGGCGTTGACAAGGCCCGCCAGGGTAACGCAGGCGGTGCCCTGGGCGTCATCGTGCCACACGGGGATATCGCAGGTTTCCCGCAGCGCGTCCAGAACCCGGAAGCAGTTCGGCTGGCTTATATCCTCCAGGTTAACGGCCCCAAAGGAGTGTTGGACCATTTTTACGAATTCAATAAGTTTTTCCGGATCGTTGCGCCCCGCCGCGTCCCGGGAATCCACGCAGAGGGGGACCGCGTCGATCCCCCCCAGGTACTTCATGAGCAGGGCCTTCCCCTCCATCACCCCCAGGCCGCCTGCAGGCCCGCAGTCCCCGTCCCCCAGGACCCGCGTCGAATCGGACACCACCGCCACCATGTTTCCCCTGCCGGTCAGATCGAAGGAGGCGTCCTGGTTTTCGCGGATAGCGGTAGAAATTTTCGACACCCCGGGGGTGTACCACAGGTTAAACCAGTTTAGCCCGAAGACGCCGCAGCGGGGCAGGGTCTGGATCTTGCCCCCGTAGTAACGGTGCAGGGCCAGGGAAAGGTTTTTGAAAAAGGCCGTCTTTGCACGGGCGATCTCCCCCTCCCCGAATCCGGCGGGGAACATGGCCTCGATGTTGTCAAGACTCAGATCGTCAAAGGGCATAATTCCTCCGGGCTGTACGTGTCGTTATATTCAGTAAAACCGCCGCCGGGGCTCATCTCCCGTGACAGTATTTATATTTTTTACCGGAACCGCAGGGGCAGGGATCGTTGCGCCCCACTTTGGGGACCGATCGGACCACGGTAACCGGCGCTACCGCGCCGTCCTCGTAGATCCAGCGGCCCTCCTGTTTTTTGAAGCGGGCCCGTTCGTGGTGCAGGTCCTTTAGGCCGTTGCGCTCGTAGGACGCTTCAAACTCGACCATGCCCTCCGAATCGCCGCTCCCGCCCTTTTCCACGGCGATAATTTTAAGCCCCAGCCAGGTTGATTGTTCGCTCCAGGCCGTGGTTTCCCGGCGGTCAATGTCGGTTTTGCCGTTGTACAGGCAGGTATTCATAATATAGTCGATGTTGTGGACCGCGTAGGCGGTATAGCGGCTGCGCATCAGCGCTTCCGCCGTGGGCGGGTCCTTCGCGCCGGAAAGGTAGGGGCCGCAGCACTCCTCGTAGGGAAGGCCGGAAAGGCAGGGGCAGGTACTCATCTCATCGTTCCTATTGCCATTAAAACAAAATTCGGGTTAAGTGTAAAGGTTCCGGAAAAATCCGCGACAAAAAACAGGAGGCTGCGCATGAATCGTTATGTGGGTGAAAAATCGCGTGTTCTTTTTCAGGGGGATTCCATTACCGACTGCGGCAGATCAAGGACTGACGGAAACGACCTTGGCGAAGGGTATCCCGCCCGGATCGCGGGGCTGTGGCAGAATCTGTTTCCCGGTTCGGGGGCAACGTTTCTGAACCGGGGGGTTTCGGGGGATCGGGCCAAGAACCTGCTGGAACGCTACGATGCGGATTTTAAGGCACTGAAGCCGGATCTGGTTTCCATCCTTATCGGCATAAACGACACCTGGCGCCGTTACGATTCCAATGATCCGACCTCCGTGGAAACTTACGAAAAGAACTACCGTACCCTTCTTGAAAATTTGAAGCGGGATCTGCCCCGCGCGGTTATCGTCATCATCGAACCCTTCCTGCTCAATTCCGATCCCGCCAAAGCCCTGTGGCGCGAGGATCTGGACCCCAAGATCCAGGCCGCGCGGCAGCTTGCAAAGGAATTCGCCGATATCTTTATCCCGATGGACGGCATCTTTGCCCGCTACGCGGTAGGCGGGTTGCGCGAAACGGACATGTCCGCCGACGGCGTACACCCGACCCCCTGCGGCCACGGCATTATCGCGGCGGAGTGGGTAAAGGCGCTGGATATAGGGTTTTCAGCCCCTGCCCTTTAGTCTGATTCCGCGCTGTACAGAATATCTGCCAGCGCGGGGATCTCCGCAGGAATAACGCGGCTCCGGGGGCTGCGTTCCATGGCCTTTGCCAGGGAAGGCGGGACGGGGACAGGGCCCGCAAGGGGCTCCACGGTTTCGGCGAATTTCGCCGGGTGGGCGGTGGAGAGGATCCCCAGGGGGCCGGAAACAAGGCCGCGTTCCAGCAGCTTGTCCGCCGCGGCCCAGCCCACGCCGCTGTGGGGGTCAAGGACGTAGCCCGCCGAATCACGGACCGCGCGGATGGCGGCGCGGGTTTCGTCATCGGTAACGGAAACGCCCAGAATGTGTTCCTTCATTTCCGCCCAGGACAGATGGGCGGCCATACGCTCAAAATTGCTGGGGGCCCCTACGTCCATGGCGTTGGAGATGGTAGCCAGGGAAGGCCGGGCCCGGTAGTCCCCGCTTTCCAGGTAATCGGGGATGGTTTTGTTGATGTTGGTAGCCGCCACAAAGCGCCGGACGGGGGCGCCCATCTTCCATGCGTAGATGCCGGCGGTAAGGTTCCCAAAGTTGCCGGAGGGGACCGCCAGGGTAATGGCCTCGCCCTTCCGTACCCGGTGCCCCGCGCCGCCCGTTCCCGGCGCGGCGCCCCTGCGGGGATAGGAGCGGGGGCTGGCCTCCCCGTCGGGGTCGATCCGGCCCTCCAGTGCCCTGCCTGCGGCGGCGGCGTAGTAGGCCGCCTGGGGGATAAGACGGGACACGTTGATCGAATTGGCGGAAGAAAGACGCAGGCGCTTTTTAAGCCCGGCGTCCGCGAGGGCGGCCTTGACCATGCGCTGGCAATCGTCAAAGCTGCCCTCCACCGCCAGGGCGCTGACGTTGCCCCCCAGCCCCGCGATCTGCCGCTCCTGCAGGGGGCTTACCCGGCCCCTGGGGTACAGCACGGTAACGGAGATACCCTCCACGCCGAAAAAACCGTCCGCCACCGCGCCTCCCGTATCGCCGGAGGTAGCCACAATGATCCGCAGGGCCTTGTCTTCCCCCCGGCGGAGGTACGAAAAGGCCCGGGCCCTAAAGCGGGCGCCAAAATCCTTAAAGGCAGCGGTGGGGCCGTGGAAAAGCTCCAGCACCTGCCGGTCCCCCGCCCCGACAAGGGGGGCTTCGAAGGGATAGGCGGCGCGGACCATTTCTTCCAGCGCCGCTTCCGGTATGTCGGGGCTTACCCAGGGCTTGATGGTTTCAAAGGCGATGTCGCGGTAGTCCATCGTCCCCAGGGAAGAACGGACCGCCGCCGGATAGGGCGGAATTTCTTCCGGCACAAAAAGCCCCCCGTCCGGGGCCAGGCCGGCCAGGGCGGCGGCGGCAAAACCCGCCGCTTCCGCCGCGCCCCTGGTGCTAAAATAACGCATGCGCGGGGCCTTTATCCGGCTGCTTTTTTGGGGAACACCAGGTTAAGGACGATCCCCACCACGGTGGCAAGGGCTACGCCGGCCAGCTCGAACTGCAGATCCTTGGTGATGGCGAAGGCCAGCTTGCCGCCGCCTATGCCGATGACGAAGATCACCGATGAAATCGTAAGGTTCCGCTTGTCCTTGTAGTCAACGCCGCTTTCCACAATGGTCCTTAGCCCGCTGGAGGCGATGATCCCAAAGAGGAGCATGGAAATACCCCCCAGGACGGGGGTGGGGATGGTTTGGATAAGGGCGCCGAATTTGCGGAAGAACGAAAGAACAACGGCGATAAGCGCCGCGCCGCCGATGACCCAGACGGAGTACACCCTGGTTATAGCCATGACGCCGATATTTTCGCCGTAGGTAGTGTTGGGGGGGCCGCCCCAGAAAGCCGCCCAGGCGGTAGCCAGGCCGTCCCCGGCAAGGGTGCGGTGGAGGCCGGGGTTTTTGTAGAAGTCCTGGCCCACGACCTTGCTGGTTACCAGCGTGTCCCCCAGGTGTTCGCAGATAGTGGCCAGGGAGACGATGACGAACGTAAAAACCGCCACCATGTTGAATTTGGGAACCTGGAACCTGGGAAGGCCGAACCAGGGGGCCTCCCGGACAACCTGGAAATCAATGACGTGGTAGGCGGGGAAGAAAAGGCCCATGATCAGGGCGAACAGGTAGCCCGCCGCCAGGCCGATAAGTATGGGGATAACGCTAAAGAAGCCCTTGAGGAAGATATTCGCCCCCACCGTTACCGCCAGCGTAAACACCGCAATGGAAAGCAGGACCAGGCTGTACTCCCCGTCCGCGCCGCCGCCCTTGTTCATCGCCATGGCCATGGCGGTAGGGGCCAGGTTAAGGCCGATAACCACGATAACCGAGCCGATGACCACCGGGGGCAGGGCCCGGTCCAGCCAGCCGTGGCCGGCGAATTTGACGACAAGCCCCACCGCGCAGTAGAAGATCCCCGCCGCCACGGCGCCCCCCAGGGCGTAGGGCATGTTGGCTCCCCCGGGACCGCCGGCTATGGCGAGAATGGGCGGGATAAACGCGAAGGAGGAGCCAAGAAACGCGGGGACCTTGGCGCCGGTAAGCAGGATATAGATCAGGGTCCCCGTACCTGCGGTAAACAGCGCCGCCGCCGGATCCAGGCCCGTCAGAATGGGCACCAGAATCGTGGCGCCGAACATGGCAAACACATGCTGGACGCTCAAAGGAATCCAGCGGCCCAGGGGCGGGCGTACCCGGGGCCCCAGGGTTTCAAACTGCTGTGACATGATTACCTCCATACGGGGGGGCATTATATACCAGGGCCGGCGCATGTACCACGGTGGTATTCGCTGCGCTAAGGTTCCAGGCCCGCGAAGGCTCCGTCCGCCTGGGCGCTGAACCAGCCGAGGATGGCCTGGGCGCGGTTGGTAAAGGAACTGCCTATCCGGGTCCCCAGGCCGGGAAGCGCGGCGGCTTTAGCCAGGGAGACGGCGTAGACCAGGAGGCCGTCCCCGGCGTCAACAACGGCCACCAGGGATCGGAGCTTGTCTTTGCCCACTGCGGAGATAATGCCTATTTTAAGGGCCGTAAGGTTCCGCTGGACAAAGACAAAAAAATCGGGGCCGGCATGGTAACGGTACTCGTAGATGTTGTCCCCAAACGTAAGGTCCCGCTGGCGGGCGTAGAGGCTAAGGGCGGCGGGAAGCTCCGGGTAACGGGGATCGGCAAGTTCCCGCTTGGTATCCGGGGAATCGATAACCCGGGAATATTCGTAGAAAGTCCGCATGGCCCCCCGGCTTGCGGAGTAGTACTGAATACCCGCCAGGCTGGAAATGGCCAGCGCGCTGTTGAACAGGGCGGTCCGCTCAGCCTCGGTCCAGGCGGGCCGGGCTGCGGAGGGCGGTTTTTCGTAGAGGGCCAGGCTTTCCGCCATGATTCCGGTCCCCAGTTCCGCCAGGGTCCCTTCCAGCAGGGCCTGGACGCTTCCGTGCCGGGGGGCAAGGGCGGGGCTTGGGTCTTTAAGCTGGACATGGGACAAGGTTTTCCCGCCCCGCAGTTCAGCCGCAGCCTCCTCCCCGGCCAGTTCTTCCAGACTCAGAGGGAAGGCCGGGACGGAAACCAGGAACAGGGCGGCGGCCAGACAGGCACGTTGCGGCAATCCGGCGGCCCCGGGTTTCACCGCGCGCCGCCCCGGTAGTAGACCCGCACCTGCTTGTAAAGCCCGTCCCCTTCGCTCTTGGTTTCCACATCGGCAATGTCGTTCAGCGTGGTGTGGATCAGGCGACGGTCAAAGGGGTTCATCGGTTCCAGAAGAATGGAACTGCGGCTTTCGCGCACCTGGTCCGCCACCGTATAGGCAAGCCGTACCAGGGATTCTTCCCGGCGAATCCGGTAATTTTCGCTGTCCAGGAGGATCCGCATGTCCTCCCGGCCCAGGCGTCCTGAGTAAATGTTGGCCAAAAGCTGCAAAGCGTCCAGATTTCTCCCCTTTTTCCCAATAAGGATCGAGGAAAATTCCGATTCGATCTTGAGCCCCAGCTTCCGGTTCTCCCGGAACAGCACGGTTACCTTGCCGGGACAGCCCATCCGCTCAAGCAGCCCGTCCACAAAGGCGATCATGGCGGTTTCAAAGTCGTTTTTGGGATCCGGATCGCCGTAAACCGGCTGGCTGTACTCCCGTTTCTGCGGTTTTTCCACCTGGTCTTCGGGCTCCGCATCGTCCTCCGCCGGTTTTTCGGACTTTACCGGCTTTTCCGTGTGGACCTGGATTTTTACATAGCCCCGTTTGAACAGGCCCTGGCGCTGGGTTTCCAGGATTTCCACATCAAAATCGTCCTTCTCAAGCCCCAGCTCTTCCGCCGCCCGGTCAATGGCTTCCTTTTCGGTACGGCCTTCAAATTCGTATACCATATTTTCACGCTCCTCGCGGTTGAAATTACACGTCAGCGGGGCACCGCCCCTTATCAGCAGGGCACGCCCCTTACTTTTTCTTTTTTTTTGGGGCGATAACGGGCCCCTTGCCGTTCCTGGGTTTAAAAACTTCGCCGCCGCCGGCCTTCCCCTGGCCCGCAGGCGCGGCTGCGGCCAGTTCCGCCCGTTTTTTGGCCAGGTACTTGTTGATGGTCAACTGCTGCACCATCGTAAGGATATTCGACATGATCCAGTACACCAGCAGCCCGGAAGGCACATCGTACAGGACGAAGAAGAAAATAATAGGCATGGCGTACAGCATGATCTTCATCTGGGCGTTGCTCTGCTGATCGGGCGTCTGGGTAACCTTGCCGTAGAGCAGTTGGGAGCCCACGTAGATAAAGGGGAGAAGCCGTAGATCGGTCCAGCCCAGAATGGGCATGGTGAAATTTTCAAAGTGGAGCAACGATTCGGGAATCGACAGGTCCGGTATCCAGCCGGGGATAAACATGGCCCCCCGCAGGTCAAAGTGGTTGTTGAACAGGTTGTACATGGCAAGGAAAATGGGGAACTGCAGCAGCATGGGCAGGCACCCGGACAGGGGGTTGTAGCCTTCCTTCTTGTAAAATTCCGCCATGGCCATGTTCATCTTTTGGGAGTTGTCCTTGTATTTCTCCTGAATCTCCTTGATCTTCGGGGCCAGCGTCTGCATCCTCAGCGTCGATTCGGAACCTTTCTTGGTAAGCGGGAAGAGGGCCACCTTGACCAGCAGCGTCAGAAGGATAATCGCCACCCCGTAGTTGTGAACGATCCGGTTAAAAAACGTGAGCAGCACCTTAAGAAGCATTTCCAGAGGCGCCAGGAAGCCCTTGGAATTGGCGACCTCCACAAGCTGCATGTCCTTGATAAAGAAACCGTTGGCCCCGGTGTTGTAGGGCTGCAGATCCTCCTGGGTCTTGGGGCCCAGGTAGAACCTGTACACGTCCTCGTTGCGGGGGGAGTTTAGCTCCTGCCGGGAGATGTAGAGCCGGGACGCGCTGGAAAGCCCCGGTTCCGGGCGGGAAGAAAAGGCCAGATCGTACTGGGGCAGCAGGGGGATGGCGATAAGGGTAAAGTACTTCCCCGCAAGGGCGGACCAGGAGGCCCGGCTGTTGTTCAGAATGGCGGGATTTCCCTCGCTTACCTTTTCCTGTTTCCGCTTGCCGTTGGTAAAGGTAAAGTAGTTCCGGTATTCGTAGCGCTGGTCCAGCCTGTCAAAGGCCGGGCCGATCTGGGGGCCGAAGCCCAGGGTATAGGCCGCCGCCGCCGCGCCGGTGTTTCCGGGAAAACTAAAGCCCGCCATGGAATGGCCGCCGTCCAGGGTCACCGCCAGCTCGAACATGTACTCGTTGGGTTTTAGGGTATACCGCTTGGTAAGCCGGAACTGCCCCCCCCCCGGAACCGCGAAGTCCTGGGAAAAAGACACGGTGTAGGGATCCCCCGCAGGGCGATCCACCCTGAACAGGGCGCTTACCGGCTGGGCGTCCATGCCGCCAAAGGCGACGGTAAACCCGCGCGCCTCCCGGTCACCGCCCAGCAGCATTTCCAGAGGCGCCGAATCGCTGCTGTGTTCCTTAAGCTTCCAGGAAACCAGATCCCCCCCGATATTGCTGAACTCCGCAATCACCAGTTCGGTTTCAATCGAAACGCGCTGCTCCCGCAGGTTCTCCCCCTGGACCAGCTCGGCCGGCAGCGTTTCTGCGACGGGGGAGGGCGCCTGCGGCGCCCCGGGCGCTCCAGGATCCGGCGCAAGGCCGGGCGCCGGGGCCCCGGTAACTACGGGGGCTCCGCCTGGCGTCCCGCCGGACGCGGCCGGAACAGCGGGCGGAAGGGGCGGGGAAACAAGGGCCATGATAAAATAACAGCCCAACATCACGACAACCGAAAGCACGATGGCTAGAACAGTTCGTTTTTCCATGCAAATTCCTTAGTGGGGTTCCTGTGTAACAGGCCCCTAGACAACCTAGACGACCGGATCATAACCGCCCCGGTGGAAGGGGTGGCAGCGCAGGATCCGCTTAAGCGCCATAAAACCGCCCCGGCAGACCCCGTACTTTTCCACCGCCTGGTAAGCGTAGGCCGAACAGGTGGGGACATAACGGCAGCAGGAGGGGAAATAGGGGGAAATGGCGCATTGATAAAACCGGATCAACAACAACACCGCTTTTCGTAAGAAAATCATGTTCAACTTCCGTTTAGTAGAAGGCCGGCCCGGGCGCAAAGCGCGGTAAGCTGATCCATACGGGCCCTAAGCCCCCCCTGTCCGGGGCTTTTCGGCCCTTCCGAGGGCTCCGGAGGCGGATAAACCAGCAAAACCAGGTCAAAACCCCGCGCCAGACGGGGCCGCAGCAGACGGTAGGCTTCCCGCCCCAGCCGCTTGGCCCGGTTCCGCGCCGGGGCGCTGCCGAATTTCCGCGCCAGCGTAAAGCCTATCCGGTTATAGGGAAGGCCGCTTTTCATTACAAACAGCTTGGCGCCGGGACAACGGTAGGCCCTTCCCTGCTTAAAAACGTTCCGTATCCCTTCGCTCTGCTTTAACCGCTCATAAGCCCGGAACCGGAAACCGGACCCTTCCACGCCGCTAATAGGGCTTCTTCTCGTCAGAAACCGTAAGCTTGCAGCGCCCCTTTGCCCGGCGGCGCTTCAAAATCAGCCGCCCGCCCCGGGTCTTCATCCGCGCCCGGAAGCCGAATTTGCGGTTCCTCTTAACCTTGCTGGGCTGATACGTCCGTTTCATGGGAACATCTCCTATATGTGAGCCGGTTTCAAAACCCGGGGGTTTGAAACAGCCTCGTGTTAAAACACAGTACGACCGATTGTGGGCCGCCGGCAGCCCGGCGCGCTTCGCTCAGGGCCCGGAAAACCGGCCTTTGGCCGGTTTTTGCCCTTGCAACAAGCCCCTGGGGCAACAAAGGGCCAGTATAGACAGTTCGGCGGCCCTTGGCAAGGGGGCGTTCAGCAGGGCCGGCGCAAAGCTGCCGTTCAGATAGCGCAAAGCTTCGGTGTAGGCCCGGAGGGTCCAGCTCCCGCCACAGGCGTTTCGTCCCCTGTCCTTGGCGCTGCCGCAACCCCCGGTCCGTGCGTCTGCCCGTACCTGCAGCCCCGAATGGCGGATATTTGGGGAAAGCGCCCGCCGCGCCAAAATTCAGCCGCCCTTTTCACAAAAAAACACAAATACTACGGTTTTTACAAAAACCCGGCCTTGAAACAGTTTTACTAAAACTAAAAATAAATTTGCGGACCGTGTACACGCTTGACAGGCGCTTGTTCCGGCATATCCTTGTAATTGGAGCTTACCCATAAATGTAAACAGTATGGGTAAATGTCTTTGATAAAACGCATTTTCGCAGCCCCGGGCGTGAAAATGCAGGGCCTGTCCGCAAAGCAGCCGGTTTTGCGGACAGGCGCCACTAAGGAGCCGTTATTATGAAAAATAGCATTGCGTTCTTTCGCTTTGTTTTTATGGGGATTTTTGTACTTTTTTGCCTTGGGGGCTGCGATTCAATAAAAGGCAACGGGAATATAATAATCACGGAAGAAACCCTGCCCGCCTTTGACAAAATATATATAAACCAGCGGGGAAGCCGCCTTACCGGCACAATGGGAAAGGGCATAATACGCTTCCATTCCGATCCCGGGTACCGCGCCGTTGTCACCGTCGATTCAAATATCAGCCAATATGTCAAACTCGAATCCAGGGGCAACACGCTGAGAATAGAAACACTGCGAAAAATATCGACCGATTATACGGTCGATGTATACGCGCCTTCCCTGTCAGACCTTACGATAAACGGCATGGGGCATGTTAAGTTGATCGACACAATGACCGTGCCTTCGTTCAGAATGGATGTTTCAGGATACGGCAAGCTGGAAGGGACCATAGAGTGCGATAAATTTTCCACTAAAATTGCCGGGGCCGGCGAAATAAAAATTGCGGGAACCGGCGAGGAAGCGGACATAAATGTTTTTGGCGCGGGTACTTTTGAAGGGAGGGAATTCAAAATCGGCAAGGCGCATATCAGCATTGAAGGGGCCGGTAACGTAAAAACGTGGGTTGTGGACACCTTAAAGGCCGAAATCTCCGGGGTTGGCAACATAAAATACCGGGGGGATCCTAAAATAGAGTTTTCCCGGGGCGGCCTGGGGAACCTGAGCAG